>DAOPYU010000269.1:0-6426 GCA_035353095.1 Candidatus Sumerlaeota bacterium
GGGAAGATTGGCAAAAACAACAGGCACCTCGATCCTTCACGTTTCTGTCGCCCCTCCGGGGCTTGAACTTGTTTTGCGCTTTCTTCCGGGGGTTCCCTTCGGTCACCCCCGGCTGGCTTACAAGCCTGCGAAGCACCTAACCGTCGCCCCCTCCGGGGGCTGAAAACCTCAAGAAATTCGATTTTCTCGAATCCTTATGTGTAAGGCTGAAGAATCAAGGACAGGCAGGAAGGCGCTATTGCTCCACATCCGGGGTTCTCAGAATCCGGGCCTCTTCCGGCAAGGCCTGACTGACGGGACTGAACTTGAGGGCTCCCAGCAGCGCCCGAAACCGTCCCGCCGTCTTGTCCAGATTCACATGGTGACGAAAACGATTGAGAGGACTGATATTATGGACCTTGGGAAAGCCGGGATCCATTTCCCAGGGGTGCAGATAAAAATTGTAAAACCCCTCCCGACGCAAAATCCGACGAACCCCCATCTGCCACACCGGCCAGGGAAAAAACCGAAAGTACCCTCCCCCGGACAACGGAACCGGAATCACACCCAACAACCGGAGACGGGACATCGGAACTTCATACAAGTTCTTCACCCGAAAAATGCGACCGGCCTTCTCCAGATGCGAGTCACCCACCTTGCCATACCGGCTCGAGGCCCAAACCCGATTCAGGCTGGAATCATAAACATAGCCCAGTTCGGAGAGAATCTCGAGCGCCCGCAGATGGATCGAAAAACTCGGCGCCCGGTATCCCCACACGGGCCGTCCGGTAATCTCTTCCAGCAGGGCTTTACTGCGATAGGCATCTTCCCGAAATTCGGAATCGCTGAGAGAGGAGAGCAGATGATGGCTGTAACCGTGACTGGCCACTTCGTGTCCCGCCTGGGCGATACGCTCCACCAGCGTCCGGGGATACCGTTCGGCCAGACACCCCAGGATAAAGAAAGTGGCCTTTGTCCCGGTCTCTTCGAGAATTCCGAGCAGCCGCTCGACACTCGCCTCGACCCGCGACTCGCATTGATCCCAAGTGGCCCGGGGGTGTGCCGGCTGCACGTTTTCCGCATGGTACCAGTCCTCGACATCAATACCCAGAGTCGCCAGATACCCGTTCGTCGAATGACCTGCCGTCTGTACCGCCATTATCGCAACCTCAATCCACTCTTGCGGAATTTCCGCGTGTCTTCCGGTTTCGGAAAACTGAAATAGGACGCCTGAGTCATGTCCATCGGACGCCGTTCGACCCGTCCATCCCGAATAGATTCCAGCGCTTCCCGAACCATCCGCGCCGCCATCTGTTTGGTCCGGACAATCACCTCATGCAACGATTCGCCGGGGCGCAGGTCCGTAAACTCCTGCCGGAGGATTTCTCCCCCATCTATATCCTTCGCCATGGTATGAACCGTCACGCCAATCTGTTTTTCCCCGAGAAACATCTGCCAGAACGTCGGCATCATCCCCCGGTAACGGGGCAATGGACCGGAATGCGAGTTGATGCACCCCCACTTCGGGACAGTCAACAGCGGTTCCTTGAAAATCTGCGGCGCGGCAACAGACAGGATCACATCCGGGTTCAGGTCCTTCAAAGCCGCCACACACGCCGGATCGTTCACGTTCGGCGCCTCCTCACAAACCATCCCGGCCTTCTCCAGCACTCCCCGGCAGCTGCGCCCCGTCAGGCGCATCCACGCATACTGCCAGCACAGCCGGATAAACCCGGTCAAACCCCAGAATCCCAGCATCCGCCGGGCCAGTTTCCATTTCGGCTCCCGAAACGCATGCTGAATCAGCACTTTCACAATCTCGGCCGCCTGAGGCAGACGCGCATCCTTCACAAACGCGTCGAAAAACTCGTACACATAGAACGGGTCTTCCTCCGTGATGATAACCACCCGCAACGGCTTGACACGATTGGGTTCCTGACCTGTCATGACCCAACGACCCTCTCCTCTTCAGAATCCCCGATCCGATTGTTCTGCGGGCTACTTCCGCAACCCCACCACTTTTCCAAAGACATCCGTCAGAACATCAACCGCCTTCTCGCGGGTGAAACGCTCCAGCACCATCTCGACATTCCGAGGCGCCCGCACGTGCATTTCGTCAAAATGTTCCACAGCCTTCCGTAACGCGTTCTTCAGTTCTGCCAGGTTCCCCGGCTCGAAACTCACATTGGCGCCCGTCTCAGCCAAAATTTCGCACCCTTCCCCGGCAATCCCCGCCACAATGGGACGCCCGGCCAGGAGGCAATCAAACACTTTCGACGGAATCGTTTTTTCCAGAACCGGATCTTTCTTCAGGTTCAGGTAGAGCAGATCCGCCCGACGCGACTCGAGCATGGCCTCCTCGCGACTGACCGGCCCTTCAAGGGTTACCCGGGCGGAAAGACCAGCGCTTTCGATCTGCTGCTGTAACCGTTCCTTCTGCTGCCCCGCCCCGAGAAGCCGCAGGTTCCATCCCGCAAGGTATCCCTCGCTCACCAGTTCGCCAAACCCCTGGACGAGCAGATCCAATTCCTGAAGATGCCCCAGGTTGCCGGCATAGAGAATGGAACGCGGTTCCCCTTCGGCGGAACGCAACGTCACGGGCGCCTGGATATCCGCCTCGGCATTGCGGCGCAGGACACCGTTGTACGCCACGCTCACGGGCGTGGCCGTCTGCTCGGCGATACGCTGGCGCATCGGCTGCGCCACGCATACAATGTGGGCCGCCTTGCGGTAGAAGTAAAGTTCCATCCATTTCCCGATTTTATAAGCCGGACCCGAGCCCGGCAACTGTCCCGCCGCCACCGCCGTATCGGGCCAGATGTCGCGCACTTCGAACACCAGCGGACGGCGAAATAACATCGAGAGAAAACGCCCCGTCAACCCGACAAAAAGCGGCGGCGAACTGGTCCACACCACATCGGGCCGCCAGCCGCTCCACCACACCCCCCACCCTTTCCAGATACTCCCCAGAACAAACGAGAGGTAATGGAGAATATACCGTTTGGCTCCCCCTTGACCGACCGGGAACAGGGGGGTGCGGAAAATCTGGACCGCCCGGGACGATTCCGTCTTTGTGCCTCCCACCTGCGCCTTGTGCGGCACGGAAGTCAGGACCCGGATTTCGTGCCCCTGCGCCGCCAGCAACTGGCACATCTCGTCCAGACGGAAAGCCGCCGCCGTAATATCGGGAGGGAAAAACTGTGCAACCAGAAGAATGCGCATCGTATCCACAATCAAACGAAACTGAACTCCCCAGGGACGGGAGCCGGACAGGCTTGTCCTGCAGGAAACCGAAGACGCCCAACAGAAGCGTCCAAGCGGAACCTATTCTACCGGCCCCGATTCCAGATGCAAGCGGAAACTCAAAATATACCCGAAGAATATAGAATAGAAACTATTTGAGTATCATCAAAATCAGAGCAATTTCAACTCGAAGGCAAACTGTCTCTCGCCGGGAACCGCCTCGTACGACAGACAGGCGTTTTCAATCCGAATGCCGAATTCGGGACAGTACCACGACTTCTTGAGGGTCAGGCAACCCTGTCCCTGAAATGAAAACCGGACCCGCCCGCCCGGGAATGCCACCCAGGCCTCCAGTCCCTCCCGTTTTTCCACACGGCAATCGGGATGCAGGTGAATACGCGAAACGGCACGCATATTCTCCCCCCCCTCGATCCTGTCCTGAACCTCCAACCGCCCCGGGGCCTGCCAGTCGAAAACACGCCGGTGGCGCGGGCAACCAGGCAAACGCTCATACCCGTCGTGCCAGGCCTCCAGATGGAACCCCTCCGTCTCCGGCGTCCAAGCCACATCCCGTGGGTGGGCGCGCCGCGCCACCCGGAAGCCTCCCCAGAACTCGCACTGGTCCAGCCCCTCGAGTTCCACCGTATTGTGCGCCGCCGTGGAACGGGCATATTGCCGCATCTCACCCGTTTCGTAATCGTACACACCCGCATCCACCACGACACGGTGTCCCCGAAACGTCAGTTCAAAGGAAAGCAGGTCGCCGTGGGCATGACCGGCATTGTAGTCGGGCCCGATCGGTCCCGCGTCACAGATCAGGTAGTTCTTTCCATCCGGAGAGCCTCCCCCGTAATACCCGGCATCCGGCAACGCCCACACCGCCGGTTCAGGGGTTTCCGGCGAATCACCCGATGAAAGACCGGAATCTTTGAGAAACGCTTCGCCCACAGCCAGCAACTCCACCGGATCGTTGTAGATCCCGAAGGCGCTGTCGTTGAACAGGGCGATCTGACCGTCCGGATGGTACAACCGGCGAAGCGCGCGCAACATGCGCTCCAACGGTTTCAACACCTGCGCCTGGACCTCGGCGTCCCCCGTCTGCGCCAGCAACAAAAACAGATAGACCATCCGGCAGTGGTACATCGGGGAACGCTCGAAGTGCATTCCGTCGGGTAGAATCTGTTCGGGGATCTGTTCGCGCAGAATTTCCAGTCCCATCCGCCGCCACCGCTCCCCTGCCACCCCCTCGAAACAGGTCTCGGCAAAAGTCAGAGCGGCGCCGTTTTCCAGAAAATGATTGGCCAGCAGATGCGTCTCCAAATGGCAGGAAAGCCATTCCGCCTGCCCAAACAGACTGCGCCACAACAGATCCCGAAAACCGGGATCGGCCTTTATCTGCGTTGCGTGACGCCCGAAAAAGAACCCGCACCAGTTCATCAGACGAAGCGAAACAGGATACGGCTCCCACCCGACCCGTCCTTTGCGCAAGTCATGCCGGGCGATCCAGTCCTGTGCCGCCACGCGCCCCTCCTCATAGGAGAGCGGCCAGATCCAATCGAAATAATGCAGATTGTAGAGCCAGAGCCTTGATGGACCGTTCGCCTCCCAGTCCGGGGGCCACCCCGTCTTGTGTGTCTGATTCAGAAACCGGAACTCCCCCCCCAAAAGCGCCTCACGCACACGGGAATTGCCCGAGGGACCGGGAGGAAGGAATTCCCGCCCTTCTCTCCATTTCGGACCCGGACACGCCGGGACTTCGCGTTTCGAAAAACACTCCGGAGAAAGCCACAACGACCGCAACCGCCCCTTCACCCGCGCCACCACCTGACGCGTCTGAAGGAATCGAAGGGTTCGCACAAGACGCAACAACATCTGAAACTCCCTGGGATCGAGAATACGGATTATTCCCACTTCCATTTGATGATTCGATAAATCAGGTACACGATCAGGGGAGGCCCCAGATAGAAGAAAACGATCGTTGCATTATCTATTGCATCCCAAGGCAACTCGCTCCCGGACTCCGGAATATGACGCACCAAGAATGCCCGGACTACTCCCTGGAATTCAAGCCAGCAGAACAAGACAACCATCCCGAAGGAGAGTGTTATCTTCGTGTAAAGTTCGGCCAATCCCTTCAATCCGGAACTCATTGACTTCTCCATTTAATTCGAGTCTCAATACGTTTCCTCACTCCAGCGCCACGAGCATGAGCACCAGCCCGCGCCCCTTCTCCAGTCCCGTCATGGCTTTCCCGATCACGGCGCCATGCGAGCGGTTGAAGTCCGTGACCCGCATGGCGTGCCCCGGCTGGTTGGACGTCGTGAGCAGATCGCCCGGACGGATCGGCACACACGAGGCGTCGGCCCAACAGAAAACCCGACCCGTCAACGCCACCGGGTGGCCCCCCGTGGCGATCGAGCCGTCCTGCCCCATCCGCATCCCGGCCTGGATTCCCCCCGCCCCGCTGATAACCCCCGCCACCGTCCGGTCGTACGCTTTACTGCTTACGACCAGCCCCCCGGTCGTTTTGGTGTCGATACACACCACCAGACCGGGTTGGACCTCCGTGGGGGTGTCCTTGCTCGCGGAGGAACCGGAAAATTCCAACATCCCCACCCCATCCTGATCCCGGGCTTTCACATCGGCGCCATGCGACAACAGAAACCGAACCATCCCCATCTGGTTCTGGGCAACGGCATAGTGGAGAGGCGTCCGTCCCAGTTGACATCGGACGTTGACATTCGCCCCCCGCTCGACCAGATACGACACCACGTCGGCCTGGCCGCTCAGTACGGCCCGGTGCAGAGGCGCCAGCCCTTCATCGAGGGCATTGAGATCCCCGCCCGCCTCAACCTGCGCTCGGACCTGAGCCAGATTGCCCGCCTCGACCGCCTCGCGCAAGGTCTGCGTCAACCCTTTCGAAGCGGCAGGGGCAACCGGACGCGGACCGGAAGGGGGCTCCGCCCCCCATCCCCACCCGGACAGAATGACACAACCCGCCACAACCAGTTCTCGAATCCCGATTCGCATCCTCACCGTCCCATTCCTTTCCGGCTTCCTTCCCGACTGGCCCACAATCCCCGGCCCGGCTATTCTGCCGCGACCCGGCCCTCAGAACAAGATCAAAGGCAAGAATCTTCCGGGAAACGCCACCTTCAGGAGAGAAACGCCTCATTGTCTATCCAGATCCGTCATCCAGCCCCC
>DAOPYU010000270.1:0-6351 GCA_035353095.1 Candidatus Sumerlaeota bacterium
TCGCCCGCGGTTCCGTTTTTCAGAAGATAAGGTAAACCTTTAGCCCCCTGTCGCTCCCCCGAGAAGGGGTTCCCGATCTGAGGCAAGCATCCGTCGGGGCGGGTTTGAAACCCGCCCCGACAGGAAATCCGGGTTCGGAAAACCCCGAACAGAGAATGGCTAAGGGTTACGAAAAGAAGACCGGGAAGGCGCTGTCCCAGAAGGGGCGGTTCCTTCCCGGTTCTTTTTTGCCGGGGGCGTCCACTCCTTCCCGGCAAGAAAGAACGGCAAGTTTTTCCGCAAAGAACCTCTGGGAAGTCATTTCATCTTCTTTTTTCCTTCCTCCCCGGGATTTTGGACATCGACGCGCCAATCGGCATAGATCACTCCAAAATGTAGAGTTATAGTGATTTCAGAATTTTCGGATCGCTCGATTCCGGGGGTTTTTCGCTCCTTTCTGGAACGCGAAATTGTTTTGGCATCGCCTTTGCGCAATAGCGGTTCGTGTCGCGCATCCGGTTTCAGGACTTTCCCCTCAGGGGCCACGTTCCGGAACCACCGGCCGACAAAACTAACAGGACAGACCAGAGCGGCTGTCGGAAACCCATCTCGATTCAAACACCAGGGACCAGATCCGCCCCCTGGATGTAGCCAACCCGTCCACAGGACAAGGGAGCGCAGGAGCGCGCTTGGCAGACACGGAGGATGAGCCATGACCAACCCCACCGTAATTAACACCAACACAGCGAGTATCAATGGACAGAGGAATCTGTACAAATCCGCCTCGGCGCTCAACAAGTCGTTGGAGCGCCTGTCTTCGGGTTTGCGAATCAATCGCGCCGGAGATGATGCGGCAGGGCTGGCCATCTCGGAAAATCTGAGGTCGCAGATCAAAGGCATGGATCAGGCGGTCCGCAATGCCAATGATGGCGTCAGTCTGATTCAGACGGCTGAAGGCGCCATGGATACGTACACCGAGATCCTGCAGCGGGTTCGAACGCTGGCAATTCAGGCCTCAAGCGATCTGTACAACGACAACAACCGTGCGTCAATTCAGTTGGAAATCGATCAACAGGTCAAGGAACTGCGGCGCATTTCCGAAGTCTTGAACTTCAATGGCCAGAAGTTGCTCGATGGCACCTTCATAAACAAACGGATCCAGGTGGGCGCGAGTGCCGGTGAGACCCTGAATATTTCGGTGGGCGACCTGCGCCCCAGTGTCATCGGCGGGGTGGCCCAGCAGATTGGCGTTCAGGTCGGGGCCAACGCGTTGACGGATGGGGCGATTCAGATCAACGGAATCAATGTTCCCTCGTCGGCCGACGAATCGGCGTCCGCCAAGGCGCTTGCGATCAATTCCGTCTATGCGGACACCAAAGTCTGGGCCAAGGTGGAAGACTCTCAGGTAATCGGAACCGCCGCCGTCGCCGCTGGCACGTTGGATCTGGCAGCGGGCAGCACGTTGAAAATCAACGGATATGTGATTCCCTCCGAAGGCGCCATCACAGTCACGGCCAATGACGGAACGGGTGCGCTTCGCCGTGCGATCAACGCGATCAGCGACAAGACGGGCGTGGCCGCTTCGATTGATGCCACGGGCAAGTTGGTCCTGACGTCCAGCGATGATCGTCCTTTCACCTACAATATGTCGAATGCCGCCGCCCTGGGCGTGGTGAATCTGGGGGGAGCGGCCGCCACCGATCAGACGGTGCGGGGCCGGATTCGCCTCTACAGTGATGCCAGTTTTACGGTGACGGGGGCGACCGCGCTGGCACAGGTTGGCATGACGGGGACGATTCCCTACGACACCAAGTCACCGGTCGAGAATGTTTCGATCTATACGTTTGCCGAAGCCCAGGAAGCCATCAACATGATGGACAACGCCCTGCGTCAGGTCAATGATGTGCGTGCAGGTCTGGGCGCCATCACGAACCGGCTCGAAGGTACCGTCTCGAACCTGCAGATCGCGGTGGAAAACCTCTCGGCGAGCGACTCGCGTATCCGCGACGCGGACTTTGCGGTGGAAACGGCCAACATGACCCGTGCCCAGATTCTGCAGCAGTCGGGCATCGCGGTCCTGTCGCAGGCCAACAGTTCGCCCCAGATGGCCCTGAAACTGTTGCAATAAAGAAGAGGCCCGGAGGACAAGAGGTTCTCCCCGGGCAAGAAAGTCAGCGCGTTTTCGGTTCAAGTTCTGTCATCCCTTCCGGGGATCCCGGGCATCCTTTCGAGCGGCGTCGGAGGATGCCCGTTTCTTTTCCGGCGCCGTCGGCAGGGCCGGGGGAAAACAAAGAGCCGGATGCGATATTTCCTCAAGATTCCGGGATCGCGTGTCGAAAAGAGAACCGGAATCGTCGGTGTGGTCTTTCTGGGCTGGCCTGTTGAAAAGTATTGGCTTGACCGGAACTTCGGGGTATCATTTCCCGAGGGTGCAGGTGTGATTTCGGGAGTATAGACAGGTTTCCGGTGTCCATCCCCGGTGTCCCCGTCTGTAACCGCAAGAGTTCAGGTCTTTCCCGGTTGCGGGGAATGAGACCGGAAAAGGGAATGTTTCAAAGATCCAAGATTCAGGAGACTTGTTGTGATGGTTCGGATTTCGCGATCCGTTTTCTTATGCCTGTTGATGGGGTTGGTTTTCCTGACCGGAATTCTCCCGTTCCGGGTTCCTGCGTTTGACCTGGTTCTGCTGCTGGACGAATCGGGCAGCATGAAAACGACCGACCCGGGCAACGCCCGGGTCCGCGCCGCCGAACTCTTCACTCGGATCTGCCGCCCGACGGACCGGGTGGGGTTGATGGGATTTGCCACGAACGTGCGCGAAATGAGCGCGCTTGAGCCGATGGGCCCCGGACCGGCGCGTGATGCGCTCGAAACGCGTTTTCAGATGGTGCGTTCCGACGGGCAATGGACCGACATCGAACAGGCGCTTCGCCTGGCGTTGCGCAATCTGACCCTGACGGGCGACCGTTCCAAACCGCGGGCGGTCCTGTTGCTGACCGATGGCCGGGTGGACCTGGCCCCGGGGGGAAAAGACACAGCCGCCAACTCGGCTTCCGAGCAGCGGATCCGGGGCGCCCTGGTGAGCGATTTCATTCAGGAAAACATCCAGATCTACTGTGTGGCTTTTTCGCGTGGTGCGGATCGAAACCTTCTGAACTACCTGGCCGAAGCCACCCGGGGGCTTTGTGTCCAGGGAGACAAGGACAGTGAACTCGAGCGGCTTTTCCTGCGGCTTTTTGAAGAAATCGCCCAGCCGCAGACGATTCCGGTTCACGACGGCAAGGTGAAGATTGACACCTCCGTGCGCGAGGCCACATTTCTGGTGACGCACGGTAAAACCGGCACACCGGTCACCGTGACGGATCCAAACGCCCATCCCTTCTCACGCGACACCGCCTCGCAGGGGATGGCCTGGTATTCCGGTACGACCTATGACATCGTCACGGTAACCAATCCTCAACCCGGAACCTGGAGTATCGCTCCTCTTGTGGCCTCCCAGAACAGCCGGGTGATGGTGTTGACGGACCTGGAACTCCAGGTCAAAGACCTGCCCGCCTTTCTGGCCCCCGGTGACCCCCTGAACGTTCAGGCGTTCCTGCAAAGCGAGGGACAGATGGTCGCCACTCCGGAAATTCTTCGGAATCTGGTCGTGACGGGCCGGTTGACAGGCCGTTCGAGTGAGACTTTCCCGATGCGCGACGATGGGGCGTCCCAGGACGAGGGGGCGGACGACGGCCTGTACGGTGGCACGACCCCTCTGCCCTCCGATTCGGGTTTCTACGATGTGGAGATTGTGGCGTCCGGTCCCACTTTTGAGCGGCGCATTCTGAAGAAAGTGAGTGTTTTGAACCGGTGGTTTTCGGTGGACGTGGAAAATGCCACCCTCCCGAGCGGCCAGCTGGCCGCACTGAAAGTGCGTATCTCGGACCTCGAGGCGATTGAAAAATCCGGAGCCAAGGTGGCCTTCGAGGCGGTGGTACAACGCCCGGATCAGATCCGACAAAACCTCACGGTAGATCCAGTGACCCCTTCGTTGTTTTCGGTGGCCTTTACGGATACGACCCAACCGGGTGAGTACCGGGTAACCGTGACGGGGCGGATGACGAACGCCGGGGGAACAACCCGGGACGTGACAGTCGGGCCGCTGGCCATCCACGTGACGGAGGCGGCCCCGCCTCCGGCGGTTCCCACATCCCCTCCCGTTGTGGCGGCGCCGACTGTGGTCTCCCCCCCTGCGCCGGAAAAAACGACGACGCCACGCTCGTCGCTTCCCTGGGAGATCTGGGTGGTCGTGGGCATTCTGCTGGCCGTCGTGGGAACCCTCATGGTGATGCTCTTCCGCCGTCGTCCGGCTCCGGAACCGGTTCAATCCATGGAACAGTTGCGTAAGCGGGCGTTGGAGATCCGGGAAGAATCCGACACGGCGGCAACGGCCGCCGTGTCGGCGGAACGGTCTAATCGGGCTATGACGGAAACACCGCAGGCCGCAGACATCGAGAGTGTGGCGCATCGGCGCAAGATTCCCCCGCCCCCGACCGGGGTCGAGATTATCCCGGAACCCGAGATCAAGCCCCCCCTGCCCGAGGAAGCGCAGGATCAGCAGGTACTGGTGGCCACTGAACCGGCCGAGGCGGCCGAGGAAAGCGGGGCGATGAGTCAGGAAGAATCGGACCTGCTGGCCGAAATTCTCGGAGAATCGGCGGATCTGGAGACCAAGATCGGTCTGCCGGAGATAGCCGTCACCGCGTCCCCTCAAGCCCCGCAGCCGGCGTCACCGGTCCAACCCGCGTCCCCCCAGCCCCCCGCCTTGAACGAGGCGCAAAGCAGTCTGCTGGCCGACATCATGGAGGAAGTGGCGCCCGACATGGTCGAGGAGACGAAGGCGCAGAAACTTCCCTCCCTGACCGATGAGGAAAGCGATCTGCTGGCGGACATCATGGGAGAGATCGGGGACTTGATGCAGCAGGGAGCCCCCCCCGCTCCTCCCAATCAACCGGTTTCCCCGCCCCCGCCGCCTCCAACTCCTCCGTCAGCCCTGAGTGAAGAGGAAAGCGCTCTGCTGGCCGATATTGTGGGCGATCTGGAAGACCTGGAGGCGCCCCCGCCGGCAGTTCCTCCGCCCCCTCCCGCTGTGGCGGCCTCCCCCTCCTCGCAAAGTCAGACGCTTTCGGATGCAGAGAACGACCTGTTGGCCGATATTCTGGGCGAGGAGGAGTTTCCGGAAAAATCGCTGAAAACGACACCGAATATTCCAGACGAGAAAGACAAGCGAAGCGACCAGGAAATCATTGACGATATCCTGCGTGACATTGAAGGGCTGGTGGAATAGCCGATATAACCGTCCCGAGCGGTTCCCCTCCGCGTGACAGACGGTGGGCCTCTGTGAGAATACTCGCAAACGTGCGAGAGGGGATGCGAAAGCGCATCATCTTCACCCGGCTTGTCCGGGATGGAGAACATGAGGAAACCATGCCGGAGGTTTCCCCAGCAGCTCAGCCGGCCTTGAAATACTCCTCTGTATTCTGAATGTGTGCGTCGAAGGGAAAGGCTACCTGCCATGCTATCGGAGGAGACTCTCACCGTCTGGGCCGTTCCAATCGCCGCATGCGTTTCACTGGTGGCGCTTGTCGTGGCCGGTGCGCAATCCCTTCGCCGCCAGACCGAACTCCGTCGGCTGCGCGCCTCCCTGGCCGGGAACTGGTCCAACTACCTCGACACGATCAGCACCAATATCCGGCAATTGAAGGCGTTCCGTACGCAGTTGGGACGCCTGCGCCCGTCGAGCGAAGCATCGAAACTCACTGGGATTTATCACGGATTGTGCGAGACGATTTCGGAAGAAATCGGCCTGATGGAGCAGGAACTGGCCACGTTGTCGGTCGCCAGCGACCGACAGTGGTACGAGTTGGGGATCGGCTGGACGCCCACCCACCACTACCACAAGGAAATCCAGGATCTGTTTGTGCTGGCGCATGAGGCCTTGACTCCCGAACGCCTTGAGAAACTGCGACAGGAATGGGCCCGCGAAATCGAACCGCCTTTCGAGCGGAAAATCCAGGATCTGCGACAAGAGAATCAGGCTCTCGAGGAGCGCCTTGCCGTTCTCGAGCAACAGATTCTCGACCTGCAGGCCGCGCGCGAGCAGGCGGAACAAGCGCTGCTGGAGGCGTTGCAAAGCAATATATCCCAGCCCTCCGCACCCCCTTCACAGCCCCCGGAGAACGAGCAGGCCGAAGGCCGGAAGGGGCCGAAGAAGGACCCGATCGAGGAAGAAATTGCCGCCCGTTACATGGGCATGCTGGAAGACATGCTGCCCCTGGAGCAGATTGAAGCGAAGCTGGCGGTGGCGGATGGCCAGATTCTCTACACGCG
>DAOPYU010000271.1:0-6321 GCA_035353095.1 Candidatus Sumerlaeota bacterium
GTTTTTCGACCAGATCGAGATTCGTGCGCGCTTCTATGGGGGGCAGATCGGGGTCCGCTATGGCGAACCCTTCATGACGCCCGATCCGCTTGGGTTGCGCGATCCCCTGTCGCTCTTTCTGAATCCTTCCCTCTGATTTTTGTCGTTTCGACGCGTTTTCTTTTGACCTGGGAACTCTGTTTCCGTCATAATATGGACAGAATGCTTCTGGAAAAGTGTGGGCTGGACATATGGGTGGGAATCCCTATGTCAATTCGTTTGAAATGAAGACGATAGCCGCCTTCTTCTGGGGTGGGGGGAGAGAGATTCGAGAGAGAAGTTGGCCTGTAACTTGCTGCAATAGGGGCATACCGGAATATGGCCGGTTTTGTGGAAAAGTTTGACGCTCCTGTTGCTCTGGTGGAAAAGGCTGTAGTCCTGTAACTTCTCTATTTCCTGTTGTCTGGAGATTTCGATCATGTGTCCCGGAAATGTGCCGTTTTCCCGGCGGGTTCAAAATAGGCAAGTTTTGTCCGGAAAGGGCTCCGCTCGAGGGGATCTGGGAGCGCCCGCGGTTTCCGGTCTGCTACCCGGTAGCAGACCGAAACGGCCGGTGTTCCTTTTTTTGTGTTTCCTGGGGCTTTGGGCGTTGAGTTCCTGTGCCACGGTCCCCTCAAAACTCGTCGAGCCGCCGTTCGAAGGGCGGGAACAGGGGGATGTGCCGGCGGATGGGTTGAAGGTGCGCGAGGCTTACCGGATGCGGGAAGGCGATTCCCTGAAGGTGATGGTTCAAGGGTACGAGGAATTTTCGGGCAACCTGAAAGTGGACATGGAAGGGTGTGTGCGTCTGCCGTACACCTTCGAGAGGCTCCACTTGGCCGAAAGCACGTTGGAGGAGGCCGAAACGCTGATTGGGAATGCCTTCCGGCCTTACATCGTGGGGAATCCCCCGGTGGTGTTGACGTTGCTGAAAGCCAACAGTCATTTCTATTATATTCTGGGCGAGGTGTCCAAACCGGGAAAGTACCCGATTGGGGACGAAAATGTGTTTGTGCGGGAGGCGGTGGTGCGGGCCGGATGGTTGAAGTCCTCGGCGGGTTTGACCCGGGCCGAGTTGGTCAGTTCCAAGCCGGATCGGCATGAGAAACGGAAAATAGACCTGAAGAAGATCCTGCGCGACGGGGATTTGGCGGAGAACTATCTGATTGAGCATGGAGATATTCTCTATGTGCCGCCGACACGGTTGCGGCAGTTTACCTCGACGCTGGCGTATTTCCTCATGCCGGTCGGGGTGTTGAGCGCCTACTTCCATGGGACCCAGGGCATCATTGATTACACCCAGGATGAGTTGCCCCTGGAAGATGTGCCGGATCAGTTCTACTCCGGGCGTTATGGCTACTACGGGAGTGAGGGGTATCAGTATTCAAGCGGTTACGGGTTTTAATTGATTGAGGGAAAGTGACGTGAGGGCCATTGCCCGAGAAGGTAATCTGCCATGCCGATGCAAACCAGTCAGATCAGTGTGCGTGAAGTGTTGGAGATCGTTTTTGCCAACAAGTGGCTCTTTTTGCTTTGCGTGTGTATCGGGCTGGTGGCGGCCTATTTTGTTTCGGAACAGAAGACCAAGACGTATCGGGCCGAGGGGGCGCTGGTGGCGCAGAATCCCATTTCAAACGATCCGCTGACAAAAGGCGTCAGCGATCAGGTCAAGAAGCAGATGAGCGATGAGAGCAGTCTGGAGTTCCGTTTCAATAAGTCGGTGGAAAAACTGCTGGATTTGCAGAACCTGCAGCGGATCGCGCAGAAACTGAAAGTGGCCGGATTCAATCCGGCGGATCTGGATGCGTCGGCCAAAGCCCTGCGTAATTCTCTGGTCATCGGGCTCAGAGGCAGTAAGATTACCATTGCCTGTTCGATGTCGGTTCTGAAAGAGGAAAATGTGCAGGAACGCACGTCGGTGCCCGAGGATGTGGCGCGGGTGATCAACGAGGTGGGGGATGAGTTGATCAAGTCGTATGAGCTGGTCCGTGATGAGCATATCCAGAACGCCCGCAAACTGTTGCAGGGATTGCGCAATCAGTATGACAAGAAGGTCCGGGATGCGGAAGTCGCGCTGGGGAACTTCGATCAGTTGTATCGGCTGGACCTGCTGGCGGATCCGACGGACCTGGCCAATGACATGAACAGCATCAACCTGGAGAATTCCACGCCGGGCTCGCTGGTCAAGCAGTATGAACAGAGTGTGGCGCAGCACATGCAGACGACCGTTGATCTGTTGTCGAAACGGGCACAGCGTGAGGAACTTCAGAAGCAGATCGAGCAGGAGCCGGAATTCTATACGGTTTCCTATTCTTCCGCGCAGTCGTCGAATTATGAGCAGGCGCAGAAGCGGTATGTGGAAGCGCAGAGCCGGCTTGAGACTCTGCGGAAAACGCGGACGGATCTGCACCCCGAGGTGCGCAAGTTGGCGGCGGAAGTCGAGGAATTGCGCACGCGGCTGGAGTCGGTGACCGAACCGGTGGTGAAGGAAGAGCGCCAGGAGGCCAATCCGTTGCGGGTGGAATTGAAGCGGCAGATCAGCCAGTTGGACTCCGAGATCGTGGGTCTGGAGCAACAGCAGGCCACAATCAAGCGGGATGCGGAGGAAATCGGCGAACGGATCAAGCGCAGCCCGAGCCGGGCCACCGAACGCAACCAGTTGATGGCGGACCTGCAGGTCTGGGAAAAGATGCGCAATAAGGTCACTCAGGACATCGCCGAATCCCAGACAGCCATAGATTTATCTTCCGGGGATCGTTCGATGCGGTTCATCTGGTCCGCCAAGGCGGTAGCTCCCCGCAAGCCGGTCGGATCGAATGAGCAGTTTATCCTCATCATGGGGGTTTTCATCGGGGCGGTGGTGGGCGTGATCTTGTGTTTTGTGCGAGAGTTTACGGATACCTCGTTTCGTAACATCGAAGATGCCAGCCGCTATCTGGATCTGCCCGTTCTGGGCGCGATTCCCGAGGTCCCGGGCGTTCCACGCCGCCGGCGCATCCGCAGTCAGAAGCGATCGTCATCCGTGGCACATCTTACTTGATGGCAGAGGTGATTCTCATGTATCTGGAACATTTTGGACTTCGCGAAGAACCATTCCGCATGACTCCCGATCCGACGTTCTTTTTCCCGAGTAAGCAGCATCGGGCGGCGATAGCCGGGCTGTTGTATCTGGTGGAGTACCGAAAAGGGTTCGGGGTCCTGACGGGGGGGATCGGCACGGGCAAGACGATGCTGTGCCGGATTCTGCTGTCCCGGCTGGGGGACGACACCCAGACGGCGCTGGTGGTCCATCCGCCGCGCAAGCGGGGGGATCTGCTGCAATCCATCATGGATGAATTCCAGATTACGTGCGAGGAACGGAGTACCTACCGGCGCGTCGAGCGGATTCAGCAGTACCTGGTGGATCAGATGCAGCAGGGGCACAATGTGGTGCTGATCATTGACGAGTCGCAGCATCTGGATTCCGTGGTTCTCGAAGAGATCCGGATGTTGTCGAATATCGAGACGGAAAAAGAGAAGATCCTGCAGATCATTCTGGTGGGGCAGGAAGAGTTGCGCGACAAACTGGCCTCGCACGAGTTGTGTCAGTTGCGCCAGCGGGTGGTGGTGAATTGTCACCTCGAGGCGTTCTCGTTTGCCGATACCTGTGAGTATATCCAGCGCCGGGTGGATGTGGCGGGGTTGCCGGGGGTGCGGCTTTTCAGCGAGGAAGCGCTGGAGTTGATTCACGGATTCTCGGAAGGGGTGCCGCGCGTGATCAATGCCGCCTGCGACCGTTGCCTGCTGGCGGAGTATGCCAAGCGTAATGCGGAAGTGACGGCCGACACGGCGCGGGCGGTCTTGCGTGAGTTCGGGCGGTTGACCAAGCCGGTGGCGGTTTCCCCCAAGGGGATGCGGCGCACTCTGCTCGCCGCCAGTTGAGGCGTGTGTGACAGGGACAAAGCGGGATGCTGAACGGGCAGTTTTGCCAGTGGGGCCGAGGTTGCACTGATTGGGACGGAGTAGAAGAGTGAGTCGTTTTCTTGACCAGATCCGCAAAGCAAAAGAGGCGCGTGAGCAACTGGCCAATCCGTCCGGTGTGCCTGAATCTGAGATTTTGATGCCGGGGGAAGAGGAAGAGAAGGCGGGTTCTGTGGAAAGTGGGGGGGGGGCTCCGGTTGCCCCGCCTGCTCCGGTGGCCGGGGAACCGTTGTATCCTGCTGAACTGGTACAGGCCGGGGCCGTTTCTCCCGTGTCTGGAGCCCCAGGGCCGGAGGGCGCGGGGGAGAGCGAGATCCTTTATCCGTCCGATCTGATGGATAAGAAAGCGTCCTGGAGTGGGCCGGCATATGAGCGGTTGCCGGAGGTGGATTCCCCGGAGGATTCGGTTCCCGCATTCAATTTGTCGTCGGCTCGACGCTCGGGTGGAAGCGGAAGTGTTGGGGGAGGACGTCGGACGTTGCGCCGCCGGGGGAGTCGGCGCGAGATCCCAATTCCTGGACCGGAGCGCGATCCGGACGCAGTGAGCCGGATTGCCCTGATTGCGTTGCGGCCCGATCCCCGAATCCTGAGTTTTTACGACCCGCAAGACCATGTGTGCGAGGAATACCGGCTGCTGGGCAAGAATATCCTGCACACCTTTGCCACGACGCCGGATGTGGATATGACGCTCGGCAAGGTGGTGGCACTGAGCAGTTCGGCGCGTGGCGAGGGGAAAACGCTGACGAGTGTGAATCTGGCCATGACGATGGCTCAGGATTTGTGTGACCGGGTGATCCTGCTCGATGGAGATCTTCGCCATCCGAAGGTTCATCGCTATCTGGGGGTGGCGGGTTCGTCGAATCTCAACGACCTGCTGGCGGCTGAGGATCCCAATGCCATTCTGGAAGATTGTATTGTGCGCACGGAGAGTGGGCTGCACCTGCTGATGTCGGCGCCCTGCGGGCGAAATCCGGCGCAGTTGATTGACAGCGACAACATGACCCGGCTGCTCGAAATTCTGCGAAAGCGATATGCGCTGATTATTCTGGATACCCCCCCTGTGTTGCTGGCCACGGACGCCTTGACGGTGGGGACGCGCAGCGATGGCATGCTGTTTCTGTTGCGCGCACGCAAGACGCAACGCGAGCAGATTCAGGAAGCGCGTCAGCGTATTGCCCGGTTGGAGATCCGGATGCTGGGGTATGTGATCAACAACGTGCGGAGTTTCCTGCCCCAGATCTGGCGCAAGTACTACTACGGTAATTATTGAGGGGTGGGCCGCCGGGCGGTAATTGTTCTAAACCGGGGACCCGGAACTGCCGATAAGGGTGAGAGGGGCGGGAGGATGGCCCCTCTTTTTTGGCAGCTGGGGGGGGGCGATGTTTTTTGTCGAGTTTCTTTTCTGGATAGCGCTGGCCCTTCTGCTTTTTACCTATGCGGGATATCCGCTTCTGCTGGTATTGCTGGCGCCGATTCGTCCAAAACCTGTAATCCGCCCGGGGGTCTTTGAACCGACCGTGAGTTTTCTGGTGGCGGCGCGCAATGAGGCGCGCCATATCGAGGCGAAAATCCGCAATATTGCCGAACTGGATTATCCGCCGGAACGCCTGGAGGTGCTGGTGCTTGACGACGGGAGCAGCGATGCGACGGCTGAACTGACCCGGCAGGCTTTTGAGCGTTATCTGGGGGGGGGGCGGTACTGGGCCACGCGTGTGGTTTCTCTGGGAGCGCCACAGGGAAAGGCGGCGGCCTTGAACCGGGGCGGCGAGGAGGCGCGGGGAGATGTCCTGGTGTTGTCGGATGCGGATTGTCTGGTCAATCGAGAAGCGGTTCGTTTGCTGGTCAAGCCGTTCGTGAATCCGATTGTCGGGTGTGTGGCGGGGCGTTATGTGGCGGGCGGGGTTCAAGGCCGCAATGCCGGGGGAGTGGGGTTGTATTGGCGGTATGAGGGGTATATCCGGACCAAGGAAAGCGAATCGGGAGGGCTTCTGGGGGCTTCCGGCGCTTTGTATGCCCTGAGGCGCGATCTATATCCGGTCTTGCGGCCGGGGCTGGTCAATGACGATTTTGTGGTGCCGATCACCGTGTCGTTGCGGGGATTCCGGACCCTCTACGAGCCGAATGCGGTGGCCGTGGAGGATGAGTCGCGCAATGTGGAGGTGGAGTTCCGGCGCCGGGTGCGGATCATGGTGGGGAATTGTCAGCATCTGTTTCTGTTTCGCGAGTATTTTTCCGGGAAGCGGGGACAGTGGCGTTTGCTCGCACAGATGATTTGTCATAAGTTTTTGCGGGTTATCTCTCCGATCTGGTTGTTTCTGGCGGGCGGGACGGGGATGGGGCTGG
>DAOPYU010000272.1:0-6320 GCA_035353095.1 Candidatus Sumerlaeota bacterium
TTTCAAGACTTGACAGGAAGATCGCTCTCTGAGACCGTTTGATATGGTTTGTCGGGTCTATTTTCAGTATCCTTTTCTCAGGAGTAAACTCATGAATACCTCAAAACTGCACACAACCAGATTCTTCCTCTCGCGGCGCGATCTGATGCGGACGGCGGCGGTGGCCGCCGCCGGTCTGGGCGCAGGCCTGCTGGGCCTGGCCCCCGGCCAGGGAACAGCGGCGGAAAACTCCCCCACGAATCCCGCTCCCATCCAGCAGGGGAAGGGACACCCCTTCGTCTGTACCGATTACACGGGCGGCAAGGTCTTCATCGTCACGGCCGACGGCAAGGCGGAATGGGAATACCCGGCCGAGACCTGCAACGACCTGTGGGTGTTGCCCAACGGCAACCTGCTTTTCAACACGGGCCACGGCGTGCGGGAAGTCACGCGCGATAAAAAGGTCGTATTCGACTACCAGTCGAAGAGCGAAATCTACGCCTGCCAGCGCCTGGCCAACGGCAACACCTTCGTGGGCGAATGCAATGCCGGGCGGCTGCTGGAAGTGACGCCGGACGGGAAGATCGCGAAGGAGATCCGCCTGCTCCCCGAGGGACAGGACGGCGGACACGCCTACATCCGCAACGTGCGCTGCCTGGCCAACGGTCACTATCTGGTGGCGCACTACGGCGGCCAGGTGGTGAAGGAATACGACGCGGACGGCAAGGTCGTGCGGGAAATTCCGGCTCCGGGCGGGCCGCACAGCGTTGCGCGCCTGGCCAACGGCAACACTCTGATCGCCTGCGGGGACGCCACAAAACGCGCGCAGATCTTCGAGGTAGATCCGGCGGGCAAGATCGTCTGGCAGATCCAGGACGGCGACCTGCCGGGCATCTCTCTCTTCTTCATGACCGGCTTTCAGCGCCTGCCGAACGGCAACACGGTCCTGACCAACTGGGTCGGACACGGCCACTTCGGCCAGGCGCCGCACATTATCGAAGTGACGGCGGACAAGAAGGTCGTGTGGACCTTCAGCGACCACGCAACCATGAAGACGATCTCAAACATCCAACTGCTGGATGTGCCGGGCGACGTCGTCAAGGGAGAGATCATCCACTGACGGCGTGACCTTCCGGCGCCGGGCGAGCGGAGGAGGTGAACATGAATTTTCTCAAACGGTTATCCGAGAAACCGCGTTCCTTTCTGTTCGCTCTGAGCCTGTTTCAGATCCTTTTTGTCGGGCTTCTCGATTACGTGACCGGCCCGCAACTGGCCATGTCCATCTTCTACCTTTTCCCTGTGTTGCTGGCGGTTCTCTTCATGGGCCGGCGCGGTGGGGTGGTGATCTCGGTTGCCGGGGCTCTCGTGTGGTTTATCGCGGATATTCTGACCCCCGAGGCCCCCCAACCGGTTTCCACTGGAATCAAAATCTGGAACGCCCTGGTGGGGTTGAATTTTTTCCTGATTATCACCTACCTGGTTTCCGCCCTGCGTCGCGCTCGGGAGAAACAGAGCGAACTGATTCAGTTCCTGGTCCACGATCTCCGTTCGCCCCTCGGCAACGTGCTGATGGGCCTGAAAGCGTTTCAGAAGGCCGTGACGGACCTGCCGGAGACTCCGCGGGTCCTGATCGAGATGGCCGTCACCTCGGGTCAGTGGATGCTGGCGCTGATCAACTCCCTGCTCGATCTCTCCAAGATGGAAGAGGGGAAACTGACCGTGGCGATCAAGCCCGTCCCGGCGGCGGAACTGGCCGACCAGGCGATCCAGCAGGTGGCGCTGATTGCGGCACACGGAAAGGTTCCGCTCCGACTGGATCGCAGCCTCGGCGACGTCTCCGTCCGGGCGGATCGGGAGTTGACCATTCGAGTGCTGGTCAATCTGCTCGGAAACGCCGTCAAGATGACCCCGCAGGGCAAAGAAGTGGTCCTGCGGTTTTCGGAACCCGACCCCGGCGCCGTCGCGCACTTGAAGTCCTGTCCCCCCATGGTGCAATTCGCCGTGGAAGACAACGGCCCCGGCATTTCGGAAGAACTGGCGCACAAGGTCTTCGACAAGTTCTTCCAGGTGGAGACCGGTGTCCGGCACGGGACCGGTCTGGGTCTGACGTTCTGCAAAATGGGAGTGGAAGCCCAGAAGGGCCGTATCTGGCTGGAAAGTGTCCCCGGTCAGGGGACCCGGGTTTTTGTGGCGCTGCCCAGGACCCCCGAGTCGGCAGCGACCGACGTTCCGGGCACAAACCAGGGATGACGAAGCACGTGTTCCCAGATTGACGGTCACCCCGTTTAGACTTCCTGCACGACGGGCAGGATGAGGGGGAAGCGTTCGTAGTTTTTGCGGATGTAGCGACGCAGGGCGCGGCGGATTTCGGGGTGGAGGACCTCGGGGTCTTCGCGCGTTTCGAGGGTGCAGGCCTCGAAGGCCTCGCGCACGATGGCGCGCAGACGGTTGATCAGTTCTTCGCTCTCGTCCACGCATACGAAGCCGCGCGTGACGATTTCCGGGTCGGTGAGCAACTCGCCCGACTTTTTGTCCACGTTCAGGATGGCGATGACCATGCCGTCCTCGGAGAGGTGGCGGCGGTCGCGCAGGACCACGTCGCCCGTTTCGCCGACGGTTTTTCCGTCCACCAGCATGTGCCCGGCGGGGACGTGGCCCACCAGTTCGGCGCTGGTGAGCGTCCGGGCGCCCGATTCGGGGAGTTGGAACTCGAGCACGTCGCCGTCGTCGAGGATGAAGATGTTTTCTTCCGGG
Organism: Candidatus Sumerlaeota bacterium; assembly: GCA_035353095.1. Lineage (GTDB taxonomy): Bacteria > Sumerlaeota > Sumerlaeia > UBA8349 > UBA8349 > DAOPYU01. The sequence goes on from DAOPYU010000272.1 coordinate 2,734, forward strand.
AACCCGGCGGCGATGGCGGCGTCGCGGTGCGAGAGCAGCTGGCGCAGTTCGCCGTGGGCGGGTACGAGGAAGCGGGGCTGGGTCAGGCTGATGAGCGCCTTGATCTCCTCGCGGTAGGCGTGGCCCGAGGCGTGGACGTCGGCCGAGGTGGCGTCGAAGACGCGCGCGCCGCGCCGGCACAGGTGGTTGACCATCCGGTTGATCGAACGTACATTGTTCGGGATGCTGCGGGCGGAGAGGATGACGGTGTCCCCCTCCTCGATCTGGAGGCGCTTGTGTTCGTCGCGCGCGAGCATGGCGAGGGCCGAGGCCGGTTCGCCCTGCGACCCCGTGGCGAGGACGAGGCGCTGGTGGGGCGCGACGTACTCGTACTCGCGCAGGGAACAGAAGAACGCCTGCGGGATGTCCAGAAAGCCGTGTTCGGCCCCGAGGCGGAAGGACTTTTCGAGGCTGCGGCCCACGACGAAGATGCGGCGGCCGAACCGCTCGGCCAGGTTCATCAGGATCTGGAGCCGGTGGATCGAGGTCGAGAAGGTGGTGCAGAAGATTGTACCTTCGCTCGACGCGAAGATGGTTTCGAGGTGCTGGCTGACCCACCGCTCGGTGTGGGTCGTGCCGGGCACGTTGGCATTGGTCGAGTCGCCCACGAGGGCCAGCACGCCCGACTCGCCCAGTTTGCTGAAACTGAAATGGTCGAAGCGGTTGTTGTCCACGGGCGAGTAATCAATCTTGTAGTCGCCGCTGTGGACCACGATGCCTGCCGGGGTGTTGATGGCCAGGGCGGCGGAGTCGGGTACCGAGTGCGTGACGTGCAGGGCGGTGACGGAGAAGTGGCGGCCCATCTGGACTGGCTCGCGGAAGTTCATCTCGCGCAGGTCGGTCTGGTCCAGAATCTCGTGCTCGCGCAGTTTTTCCTCGACATAGGCCAGCGTGAGGCGGGTGCCATAGACGGGCACCTGAATCTGGCTCAGGATATAGGGGAGTGCGCCGATGTGGTCCTCGTGCGCGTGGGTCAGGACGATGCCTTTGAGCCGCTCCGGTTCGTCGAGCAGGTACTGGATGTCGGGCACGACGAGGTCAATGCCGAGCATGTCGGTGTCGGGGAACATGCTGCCGCAATCCACCACGATCCGCTCGTCCCCCGCCTCGTAGCACATCATGTTCAGGCCGAACTCGCCCAGCCCGCCCAACGGGATCAGGCGCAGGGCGTTCTTGCCTTCTTCTCCGTACGAGGGGAGGAACGGTTGTGGTTGAGGTCTGGTGTGGACGGCAAGGGTCATGGCAGGGGTGAAACTCCGGGACAAACAAGAAAAATCGGGACTTCGGATCACACTGATTCCTGAGAGTGGTTCGAACCCTGATGGGTATCTTTTCGCACAGGCCCGGGCAAGTCAAGGGTTTTGTCGAGGGTTTTGTGCGAACGGGGCCTTGCGCGCAAGCATTGGCCTTGACAGGAAAACGGATCGGCGGGTACGGTGGAAAGTGTGGGGAAGCGTGGGCTGCTCTCTTCCTCGAGATCTGTATTGTTCCCTCTGTTGTATGATTCTACTTCAAGAGGGAATTTTTTTCTGAAAGCGGTTGCCATTCTCTGTCTCCGGACCCTGTTCGGAAGAATTCCTGAATATGCCTGCCCCGGTTTCCCCGAATCCCCGCGTGTCCCATCGGTTCTTTCCGAAATGGAGACCCAAGCCTTTTTCTTTGTATCTTCTTGCGTTGCGGGCGTGGCTGGCGGATCGGTTTCAGTACAATTCGGCCCGGCGGACGCTCCTGTGGGCGGGACTGGTGGGGATGCTGGGCGGCTTGTCGTCCGTTGCCTTTCGGATGGGGACGAATTATCTCCATCTGCTCCTGACGAATCAGACCGGGGGGATGGTGGAGACGTTTTCCCGCTTGCCTGTCTGGCAGCGTCTGTTGACGCCGACTCTGGGGGGGGCTGTGGCCGGGATTATCATCCTGTACGGAAAAAGGCTCGGACGCAGTCTGAACACGACGGATTACATGGAAGCGGTGGTGCTGGGGAACGGTCTTCTTTCGATTCGTTCCAGCCTGGTCCGGTGTTTTTCCGCCGCCTTCTCGATCGCATCGGGAGGTTCGATCGGTCGCGAGGGGCCAATGGTGCAGCTTTCCGCCCTGATCGCGTCGCTTGTGGGGCGTTTTCGGAAATGGCCCTCGCCCCGCCGCCGGCTGATTGTGGCGTGTGGGGCGGCGGCGGGGATCGCATCCGCGTACAATGCGCCGATTGCGGGCGCTCTGTTTGTTTCGGAGATCGTGCTGAAGTCCATTTCGATGGAAACGCTCGGTCCGCTGGTGTTCTCGACGGTCATGGCGACGCAGGTGGTCCACTATCTCAGTGGGGACAGTCCCCTCTACCAGATCCCGGAGTTTTCTCTGAAATCGAGTTGGGAACTGGGCCTCTTTCTGATCCTGGGGATTCTGGCCGGTATTCTGTCCCCTGTTTTTCTCTATCTGTTGCGTCTCAGCAAGCGGTTGTTCAGTCGGTTACCCCTTCCGATATATGTCCGGATCGGGTTGGGTGGGCTTGTTGTGGGAGCGCTGGCGATCTGGTACCCGCAGGTTTGCGGGAACGGGTACAGCGTGGTGTCTTCGATTCTGAATCAGGGCTGGCTCTGGCAGGGTCTGACCGTCATTTTTCTCTTCAAGGTATTGGCCACCTGTGCGTCATTTGGCTCCGGGGCCGTGGGCGGGGTGTTTACGCCCACGCTTTTTGTGGGCGCGAGCCTGGGCTATCTGTTCGGTCAGGTCTGCCACGCTCTTCTGGGAGAGTCCCTGACCGACTCCGGCGCGTTTGCCCTGGTGGGGATGGGGGTTTTCCTGGCGGCCACGACGCATGCCCCGCTGATGGCCATTCTGATGATTTTCGAAATGACCCTCGATTACCAGATCACGTTGCCCCTGATGCTGGGGAGTGTGACGGCTTATTATGTGGCGCATGCCATTGACGCCCGTTCCATTTACAGCGATTCGATCGCCTGGCAGGAAGAGACGGATTATGTCCACAATCTCGAGTCTCTGCGCGTGGACGATCTGATGCGGTCCGGCCCGGTTTCGGTTCGGGAGGGGTCCCGCTTCGCCGAAATCGCTCAGTGTTTCATCTCAAACAATTTCAATTATCTGTATGTGACGGACGAGTCCGGTGTCTTCAAGGGCGCCATTGCGCTGCATGATATCAAGCGGTATCTGAACATGCCGGAACTGGCGGATCTTGTCATTGCCCGGGATATCATGCGGGCTTCCTTCCCGTCGGTCGGCCCGGAGATTTCGCTTTCGGAAGCGCTCAACACCTTTGCCCGGCACGATGGGGAACGCCTGCCCGTTCTCGCTGGGGCAAGTCAACGGCTGGTGGGAAGCATCGCGAAGGGGGATATTCTGCTCACGCTGGCTCAGAAGGCCGATACGCGTTTTTCGTAGGAAATAAGGCTCTGCGGCACAAGAATGAAGGTGCGTCGGGGCATGTTCTGACAGGAGGGCGGGTGGGGTCGGGCCTGTTTCTGACGTACGTTATTCGATCTTCAGAAGTTCGCAGGCGGCGTCCACCAGATCGAGCAGGTTGACCGGTTTATCGAAGA
>DAOPYU010000273.1:0-6288 GCA_035353095.1 Candidatus Sumerlaeota bacterium
CGCTTGATGGAATCAATTCCCAGATCGGAGTCGAGTCCCATGTCGAGATCGAGCATTTCGGGGGGGTAACCGGTTTTTTCCGAGACGATCTGGAGCAGGCAGGCGGCGACCTTCTCGGAGGAGAGGCCGGTAGCCGAGACCTTGGGGGCGTTCGATTGTTTTGAGACCGCCGGGGCGGAAGAGGTCAGGGCTCCTCCCATTTGAGCGCTCAGGTGGGTGGCGATATCGCGTAGAGTCTGGAGCGCTCCGAGTTCCTCGGGTTTGATGGCCGGGATGTCGGGAAGGCGTTCCTGAAGAGCCGAGAGGATTTCGACTCGTTTGATGGAGTCAATGCCGAGGTCGGAATCGAGGCCCATGTCGAGTTCGAGCATCTCGGTCGGGTAGCCGGTTTTCTCCGAGATGATCTCAAGTAAAACTTTCAGGATTTCATTGTAACCCGTCTGAGAAGAATTCTCTTTTGATTGCGTTCTGATTCTGGCAGCGACATCCCGTCCCAGGAATTCGACGATCTGGCGCAGGGTCTGGAGAGCGCTCAAGTCTTCGGGTTTGACGCTTGGCGCGTCGGGCATTCTTTCCTGAAGGGCGGAGAGGATTTCGACCCGCTTGATGGAATCAATGCCGAGGTCGGAATCGAGGCCCATGTCGAGTTCGAGCATCTCGACGGGGTACCCGGTTTTCTCGGAGATGATGGCAAGGAGGGTTTTTTCGATGGCGTCAAGCGAAACCCCTTGCTTTTGAACCGGAACCGATTGCGAGACCGCCGGGAGCGAAGGAGACGTTTGCGGCGCGAGAAAGTCCACGATCTGGCGCAGGGTCTGAAGGGCGCTCAAGTCTTCGGGCTTGACAGAGGGCGCTCCGGGGAGACGCTCCTGAAGGGCGGAGAGGATTTCGACCCGTTTGATGGAGTCAATCCCGAGGTCGGAATCGAGGCCCATGTCGAGTTCGAGCATTTCTACGGGGTACCCGGTTTTCTCGGCGATAACGGCGAGGAGGACCTGAGCCGTCTCAGTCGCAGGAGTCCCCTGTGTCGGCGGCGTGACCGGAACTGGCGTCGGAGCGGGAACAGCAGGGGGAGTTGGAGTCTGAACCGGGATCGGCGGCGGGGTATAAGCGACCTGAGTCGGCTGCGGGATGACCGGTTGGGGTACCGGAGGCATGACTGGCGCGGTGTTCCATGCGGGCGCGACCGGTTGCGTCGGCATTCCCAACGAGGTCTGGACGACGGCGTTCTGTTGAAGAATCAGGGCTTGGAGCGACTGTTGGGCGGCGTCCTGGCCTTGAAGGTATTGTGTGTGGAGGCGGGCGGTCTGTTCCTGCATCTGTTGCAGGGCCGCCATGTTTTCCTGAGTGGCCCGGAGGATCTGGGCGAGGGTCTGCGGGTCGAAGGCCGCCGGGGCGCTGGGGAGGGTCACCGGTTGGGGCATTGGAGCGGGGGAAGCGGTGACCGGTGTCTGCATGGCCGGAAGCGAGGCGGCGTCCACCAGTTTTCGGGTGGACGGAGCTTTGGGAGGCTTCGGTTTGAAGTGGTTGGCTCCGCAGAGGGGGATGGTCAGAACCGGCTTCTTCGAGGTTTCCGGTATTTCCAGTTCGAGGGCGGGTTCGTCCCATTTCTCGAGGGCGACGGCGTGGCCGAGCGTGGCCAGTTGGGCCAGAAGGCGTGCCAAGTCGGAGGAACCGGGGCGTTTGCCGCGCGAGGCGTCCAGCGCTAAAGCGGTATGGGGCCGATCCCCCAGAATGGCTTGAACCAGGCCTGTGACGGTGGAACCGGGACCGGCCTCGACGAAGGTTCGGATTCCGGCGGTGTAGAGGTTTTCGATCTCGCGGATGAATTCGACGGGCCGGGCGAGTTGTCCGGCCAGAAGGAGGCGTGTCTTGGCGGGATCGGTGGGATAGGCTTCGCCGGTGGTGTTGGCGTAAACTGGATAATCGGGTTTTTCGAAGGCGACCCGCCCGAGGGCTTCGAGGAAGGGTTCCTCGGCGGGGGCCATGGCCGAACTGTGGAAAGCCGCCGGAACGGCGAGCCGGGTGGTCTGGATTTTCCGTTCTTTCAGGAGGCGCTGGGCGGTTTCGAGCGCTTCTGTCGGTCCGGACAGGATGGCCTGACTGGGTGCGTTCTTGTTGGCGACGATCAGGTCGAGTTTTTCCTGCTGGATGAAGGCCGCCAGTTCTTCGGCGCTCTGGCGCACGGCGAGCATGCCGCCCGGTTGGCCTTGGGTCTGGGCCATGAGGCGACCCCGGATGGCCGAGAGGCGGTGGAGCGTTTTTTCATCGTAACTGCCCGCAGCGCAAAGCGCGACGAGTTCGCCGTAGCTGTGCCCGGCGAAGGCGCTGGCCTGAATGCCGAAGCGTTCGAGGACGCGCCAGACGCCGAGGCTGAGGACGCCGATGGCGGACTGGGCCACGTCGGTGGCGCGCAGGGCCTGATCGTGGGCGTCGGCTTCTTCCTGAGAAAAGGCCGGGTGCGGGAAAATCAGGTCGCTGAGACGGGGGGTGTTTGAAAGTTGGGTGTTGCCTCCCCGGTCGGCGGCGAAGCACAGGTCGGCTTCGGCCAGCAGGCGGTGCATTTCGGGGAACTGGCAGACGAGGTCGCGCAACATGCCGGTACGGGTTCCGCCCTGACCCGGGAAGAGGACGGTCAGTTTACCGGTGGCCTCCCCTTTCTGGAACCAGACGCCCGCCGGGAGGTTCCAGGCGGTGGCGTCGGGTTGCTGGCGGAGCCGCTGGAGGGTGTCGGTGAGGAGTTTGGGCAGATCGGTGGTTTCGCGTTCAACGACGAGGCAGAGACGGTACTCGTCGCCGACCTGAAAATCGGCGCGTTGCCGGGCGGCCAGCGCACGGAAATGTTTCCAGGCTCTGGAAGTGGAGGAACCCGTCGGGGCGTTGTCGGCCAGACGTTTGGAGAACTCGTGGACGCTTGTGGCCAGAGAAGTTGGGTCAGCAGATGAAAAGGGCAGGATCTGGATGTCCTGATCCCAATCCACCTGTGTTTTTTCAGGTCCGTGTTCTTCGAGCAGGCAGTGGAAGTTGCTGCCTCCAAACCCGAAGGCGCTGACCGCCGCGTAACGGGGGTGGTTGGGTCGGGGCATCCAGGGGCGGGGTTGGGTGTTGACGTAGAAAGCGGTTTTTCCGGCTTCGAGGGAACGGGTGGGCCGTTCGACCTTGATGGTTGGGGGGAGCACCTTGTGGTGGAGTGCCAGGGCCGTTTTTATCAGGCCAGCGATTCCAGCCGAGGCTTTGGTGTGGCCGATCTGGGACTTGACGGAGCCGAGGGCGCACCAAGGGAGAACATTGTCGGGCTTGGAGTAAACTTCGGTGAGGGAGTGGATTTCGGCTGCGTCGCCCGCTTTGGTGCCGGTGCCGTGGGCCTCGACCAGTTCGATCTGGTCGGGGGTGATCCGGGCCTGTTTGTAGGCGGTACGGAGGGCCTTGGCCTGTCCTTCGGACTTGGGGGCGTAGATGGCGAGGCCCTTGCCGTCGCTCGAGGAGCCCATGCTTTTGATGACTGCATAAACCCGGTCGCCGTCGCGTTTCGCGTCTTCGAGCCGTTTGAGGACGACCACGCCGAGACCCTCGCCCAGGGTGGTCCCGTCCGCCTGATCGGAGAAGGGGCGGGCGTGGCCGGTGGGCGAGAGGGCGGGGGTTTTGCAGAAACACATGAACATGAAGATATCGTTGAAGGTGTCCAGACCGCCGGTGACGACCATGTCGGCGCGTCCGGTCTGGAGTTCCATGGCGGCCATGTTGACGGCGCCGAGGGCGCTGGCGCAGGCGGCGTCCACGACGCAGTTGGTCCCGCCCAGGTCGAGGAAGTTGGCGATGCGGCCCGCTGCGACGTTGCCCAGGAGGCCGGGGAAGGAGGCTTCCTGCCAGGGGACATACCCGGCGGCGATGCGTTCGACGACTTCGTCGGCAACTTCGGCGGGAATCCCGGCGTCGCGCAGGGCGCGCCGCCAGAGGGGGTGGCCGAGGCGCGCGCCGAGGGGCAGGACGAGTTCGAGGGTTCCCGTCACGCCCAGAATACAGCTGACACGGTCGCGGTCAAAGGGGCGGTCGGCATCGTAGCCGGCGTCGCGCAGGGCTTCGCGCGCGGTGATGAGTCCGAGGAGTTGGGTGGTGTCGGTGGCTTCGAGGGCGTTGGGAGCGATGCCGAACTCCATGGGGTTGAAGTCCACGGGGCTGAGGAAGCCCCCCCGTTTCGCATAGACCTTGTCGGGGGTTTTGGGGTCGGCGTCGAAGTAATCGTCGGGGTTCCAATGGGTTTCGGGGACGTCGGTGATGGCGTCCACCCCCTTGCGGATGTTGGCCCAGTAGGCCGTGGGGCCTTCCGCTTTGGGAAACAGGCACCCCATCCCCACGATGGCGAGGGGGACGGGCTGGGGATACTGTGTTGGGGCGTTATGGCCCGTGTCGGTAGTTTGGGCACGGGACGGGACGTCTGGATTACTGCTCAACTCAGGTACTCCTCAATCTGTCCAAGTTCCAGGGGGATAATCGGCACGGTCTGCGGTTCAAGGCGGATGCCCTGGGCGCGCAAGTAGTGAAGCCGGGTGGCAACGGCGGCGCCGTACAGAAGATTCATGGCCACCGGCACGATTTCGCGTCCTTCCGGTTTTTCGAGGAAGGAGCCGTGGGTCCATTCGTTGAAGGCGCCGATGGCCGGTCCGCACCAGACCTGGTAGTCAACGCGTCGGTCGAGCGCGCCGGTTTGCGCCCAGCGGGGCGAAAGACCCAGATACCAGCGGAAGGTGAGGGCCATTTTGTGTTTGGGGTCGCGTTCGGCGCGTTCGATCTGGCTGGGATCGGTGTTCTGGAAGAACTGGCAGGTCTGGCGCCAGATTTCGTCGAGCGGGACTTTGAAGATGGTTTTTTCGAGAGTCGCCCGGTCGGCTGCCGGGATTTCGTCGAGGCTGTTGCGCGAGCGGTAGAGTTCGTAGAGTTTGGCGGCGCGCATGGCAAACATGGTGCCGCGTTTGAGGACCTGAAGGTTGACGCCCATCTCAAACATGTCGGCAGCGGGAGCCATGGTGACGTCGGCCTGACCGGCTTCGGCGAGCATCTGGCGCACCACGGGAGAGGTTCCCGATTCCCGGCAGGCTTGATTGACGGTACCGGTGACGACATAGGCGGCGCCCATGGCGAAGGCGGCGGCGGTGGCCAGTGGAGTGGCGATGCCCCCGCCCAGACCGATGCGCAGCGGGTGGGGGTAACGATGCTCGGCCTGAAGGCGTTCCGCCAAGGCCACGATGGTGGGGAAAAGAGTGACTGCCGGGCGGTTGTCGGTGTGGCCGCCCGAGTCGGCTTCGGTGGTGAGGTCCTGAGCAACGGGGACCTGGGCGGCCAGAAGGGCCTGTTCCGGGGTCAGATCGCCGGAATCCACGAGTTCGCGCAGGAAGCGTTCGGGGGGGGGGGCCAGGAATTTGGCGGCCACCTCGACGCGGGAGACTTTGGCCATAACGCGGTTCGGGGTGACGATTTCTCCGGCTTTGAACCGGGGATTGCGCCCGTCGGCGCGGTGGATGCCGTGGAGGCGGTAGCGCACGAGGGGCAGGGTCAGGTCCAGGAAGGCGGACGCTTCGATCAGGTGGACGTGGCGGCGGATGTAAAGGTCTGTCAGGGCCGCCTCGAGTTGGGGTTCGTGGGGGCTGTGGATGAGGTTGAATCCGAACGGCGAGCTGGCCGGGAGATTTGTCGTAATCCGTTCAATGGCCTGTTCGACCTCTGCGAGGCGCAGGCCCCCCGCGCCGAAGAATCCGAGCATGCCCGCGCGGCTCATGGCTTCGACGATTTCGCAGGAGCTGATGCCGTTGGCCATGGAACCGGCGATGTAGGGGTAGCGCAGGCCGTAGTCGGCGCAGAAGGTCGGGTCTCCGAGGTTTTCGAGTCGGACCGGGGGAATGTAGGCGGTGTTGCCGGACTCGTCGAACGCAGCTGCGTCCGAGACGGTCACATTGGTGTCCTGACGGGTGAGGAAGAGGGGGCGCACGACGCACCGGATCGCTTCACAAAGGACTGACGGATCTGAAGATAATATCGGGTTGTGTTCCATGAAGCCGAGTGTTCTTTCCGAATACTTTCTCCTGCGGGTCGTGTTTCTCCGGTGCCCGCTGTCCCCCCGGGCGCACCTGTCTTGAAACTATCCTGTCTTGAACCGGGAATGTCAAGTTTTCGTGGCAGAATTCGACAGGATTGGGTGCATCCCCCGAATTCGAGAGAAGGTTCACTGAAATTTGTATCGCCTGGCGCCGTCCGGCACTTGGACACCCAAGACAAACACCGGAAGGTTCGGGT
>DAOPYU010000274.1:0-6287 GCA_035353095.1 Candidatus Sumerlaeota bacterium
TCAGCATTTTTTGCTTGACTCCCGTCCGGTTCTTGCTATGCTTTTAGCAGAGGGGGCGCTCCCCCTCTGCGCGCGTGTCCGGCCGGAACGCGCGCCTTGCAGCCCAGAAAACTCAGGAGGCGCTCATCATGTCGAAGTTCAGCTTTCGCTCCCTCAGCCGTCGTGAACGGGAAATCATGGACATTCTCTATGCGAAGGGGGAAGCGAGCGTGAGCGAAACGCTCGACGCGATGGAAAGCCCGCCCGGCTACTCGGCCGTGCGCGCCATGCTGCGCCTGCTCGATGAGAAGGGCGTCATCCGCCACAAGCAGGTCGGCAAGAAGTACGTCTTCACGCCGGTGGTGAAAAAGGAAACCGCCTGTCACTCCGCCCTGCGGAATCTGCTGGCCACCTTTTTCAACAACTCCGTCGAGCAGACGATCACGTCGCTCCTCGAGGTGGAACAGGGACAGCTCACCGACGAGGATCTCGACCGTCTGGCCAGTATCATTGAAAGCAAACGCACGAAAGGAGAATGACCATGTTCGGTTGGGCATTCTGGATTCCAGGGGAATCGTTTGCTGGGGTGATATTGGATACTGCGCTGAAAGGAATGGTGTTTCTTCTGGCCATCTGGGTTATTTTGCGATTCGCCCTGTCTTCGGCGACCGCATCCGTCCGCCATACGACCTGTGTTCTGGCGGCCGGCGGTCTTTTGCTTCTGCCGTTTGTGTCCACGTTCGTCCCCCAATGGAGAATCCCTCTTCCCAAGGGGGCAAGCGGGATTCTGAATGGCGAAAAGGAAAAACCGACAGAAGCATTCGTCCCCCCGATAATGGAAGGTGAGGACCGGAGCGATGAAAGTCTTGCTCCACGACCGCTCCCGGTTCCCCCCTCCCCTTCTTTCGGGTCAAAAGAACCCGTGGTCCCGTTCCCGGTGGCGCCGGTAGCGGCGGAACAACCGGCGCGAGTCTTTCCGGAAAAGGCGGAGGCGCCCGTTGCCCGGAATACGGAAGAGGTTCAGGCGGAAACTCGGGGAAATGCCCCTCCCCCGCCAGCTCAGGCAACCTGGGATTTTCAGGCGTTGAAAGAAAAACTGCCCTCGGTCCTGGTCGGCGTTTTCTGGATCTGGGCGGGGGTGGCGTTTCTGTCTTTCCTTCCCTGGGTCATCGGTCTGGTTGCGTTGTGCCGATTGTTGATCGGGAGTCGTCGGGTAGAAAAAGGACCGTGGTTTCGAGTGTTGGAAGAAACCTGTTCTTGCATGAAAATGGCGGTTCCAAGACTCTATCAAACCGATCTGCCTCTGGCGCCGATGGCGGGCAGTCTCTTCCGCCCCTTTATCATCGTCCCCTCCGAAGCAAAATTGTGGTCGCAAGCCAAGATGCGCAATGTCCTGATTCACGAACTGGGCCATATCAAGCGCCACGACGACCTCAGCTATTTTCCGGTTCGTCTGGTGGCGGCGCTGCATTGGTTCAATCCGCTTGTGTGGTCGCTGGTGCGTATCCTGCGCTTCGAGCGCGAGCGCGCCTGCGACGACTTTGTGCTGAGTCAGGGAATTGCGTCGTGCGACTACGCCGGTCATCTCGTGGAAATCATGAAAGAGATGACGTCCACCCACCCCGCCATGTCGGCGGCCACTCCGATGGCCACTCCGCGCTGGTTGGAACAACGCATTCTGGCCATTCTGGATGAAAAACTGAACCGAAAAGGTCTGACCATGCGAAACCTCATAACGGCTACCGCATTGATCGGCGCCGTGACTTTGTTCATCGGCGCCGCAACGATTACGGAAATTTCCGCTTCGCCGGAGAAATCCGCGGCATCTTCCGAACAACCGGTCCTATCGTCAGAAAAACCCGTAAAGACCTCGGAAAACGTCGCAGAAAAACCCAGTCCCGCCCCTGTCCCATTAACCGCCAGCGCGCAGGAGGAAATCGAGCGCCACTACAAAGCGGTTCCGAAAGCCGTGGCGGATTTTATCCTGAGGACCGAACAACAGTTTGGCCGCAACCAGATGTGGTTCCCGGAAAACGCTTTCGCCAGCATGGACGCCGACACGCGCGAGAAAACGATCAAAGAGTGTGAGGCGACCCTGAATGAAAAACCGTACAGCCGGGCACTCTGCTTCGCGCTGGCCAAGGCGAGTGTGCTGCGCGACAAACGCCTTATGCCGGGTCTTCTGAAGACCGCCGGGCACACCGAGGAGGGCAATTACGACTGCCGTCCGAAGTGGATCGCGGTGGCGGCGCTGGCCCGGATGGACGACCAATCGGCCGTCCCGGTTCTGGTTCCCCTGGTGGATTTTGGGAATCTGAACGTACAGATGTGGTCGCGGGCGGCGCTTTACCGGCTGACCGGCCAGACGTTCGACCAGGACAAAAAAACGTGGGGCGCCTGGTGGAACGCACAGAACAGAGAGCCGAAACTCACGGAAGAAGACCTGAAACCCTTCGGGGTTCCCGCCGCTCAGCAGCCCGGGGAGGCCCTGGTTCCGGCGCCGGGCGCGGCAAAAGTCCTCATTCCGGGTAAGTACGAAAAAGGGAAAGAATGGGTCGGCAGCGGGGTCGAGTTGGCCAAGGGAGACATTGTGTTTGTCGAGGCGGAAGGCGCAACCACGCACCGGGTCGGCATGGGCCCCTATTCCCCCAATGGAAGCGCGGAGATGGGCTTGGCGAAACAGTATGTGAGTGGTTTTGGCGAGCAATTGTGCAACGACGCTTTCGTAGCCGCGCTGGTGGGGAAAGTCGGCGAGAAGGGGATGTCGTTCCTGGTCGGAGAACGGCGGGCCATTCGGGCGCCGGAAGCGGGCGTTCTGTTCCTGGGGTTCAATGAGGCGTATGGCACCTCGGAGGACAACGAGGGCAGTTTCACCGCGTATGTCTCGAAGGGGGAGGCGCAGACTCCTTTGCAGAAGTGCCTGAAGAACCGCCTCCTGATCCGCGAGGCGAAGGCCGAATGGGCGAAAGCCAACGGCAAACAACCCACCGATGTCCCCAAATGGGAAGATCTGGTCGGGCCGGATAAGTCGTTGAAGGAAAAACCGGTGTGTCCCGAGGGGGGCGAGTACTCCCTGGCGGCGGCGGAACCGGAAGCGGTCTGTTCGAAGCACGCCGAGACCCGGTGGGTTGCCGCACCCGCTCAGGCAACTCCAACTGCGGCCACCCCGGCTGCGGGTGCTCAGGCTACTCCGGGTACGGCGGGTTCGACAGCGGGCGCTCAGGCAAGTGGAACGCCCGCCGCGCCCCAGGAGTACACCCTGCCCGAGGGGCATGTCTCGGCGTTCGGGAAAGATTACCCGTACGCCTTCCTGAGCGGCGACAGCGCGGGGTACAAGGCCCCGGATTACGAGGGTTTCTTTCCGGATGACGAGGAAGCGGGGAAGAAACTCGACGACCTGCTCCAGAACGACGCGTTCAACCGGACGAAATGGGTGGACGACAACGAGGTCTGCCGGATGGTCCGTCAGGGGCTGAAACGCTTCAAGGGGAAGGACAATCTGATGTCCTGGCTCGGGAACCAGTATATCTGGGGCAAGTCGCCCCAGAACCCCGACGCCATCGAGATCGCCTACCACATGTATGGCAACGCTCAATTGCGCCATAACGCGGAATACTTCGGGTTGTCCGTTGTCGCGGTTAAACCCCCGGCCATTCTCAAAACCTTTGTGGACCTGGCCATGAAAGGGGAGGGAGTGGATGTCGGCCGGATGCAATGGGGGGCGCGGGAACAGCAGACCGAGATCCTGAAGTATCTCGAACCGTACCTGAAGTCGGACAAGCCGGAAACGGTCAAGACGGCGGAACGGCTCCGCCGCGAGTTCGACCAGAAACTGGCCAAGGAACAACCCATCCCGGAGGATGAAGAAACCCAGAAAAAGAATCAGGAGAAGTGGAAGAAGGAGATGGAAGAACGCAAACAGGCCTTCTTCAAGATGAGCGACGACGAGCGCCGTCAGAAAATCCGGGGGATGAATTTCCTGTTTGGTGTCGGGGGGGAGAATGTGGAAGAGGACAACAAGATCCTCGACATTCTCGCGAAGTACACGAAGGACAGCGATGCGATGGTTCGTCGGCAACTGGCGGATGAAGCCTCGAACATGTATATCTGGAGTACGAAGGGGGAGCAGAACCCCAAGGCGATCGCGATGGCGCTGGAACTGGGCCGGGATTCAGACTGGGAAGTCCGGCAAAAAGCGATCTATTTCGGGCTCTCGACCATTCGGAACAAATCGGAAGAGGTGGTACGGACTCTACTCGATATCGCCTATCAGGATCGCGAGTGGAACAACTACCAGCGGATCGTGTGGGGGCTGCGCGACGACCGGACCCTGGCCAAAAAACTCCTGGATGCCGATCTGACGGGTTTCCTAAACGACCCGGAAAAAGCGTTGAATGCGTTTGAGGTGTACGGCGATCTCCTCGAGGAATCCCCGGCCACCACTCCCGACTGGGTGGCGAGCATGGCGGCTGTTTCGGGGAAAAATGAGATGTCCTTCTATCTCTCGGCCAGGGACCCCAGGATCCAGACCGATCTGCCCGCTTTTCGCGCGGCCGTCCGCGACACGCTCCTGAAGAACAAGGAACGAGGTGAACGCTGGCTGAAACAATTCTATCTGGATAAGAGTTACAAAACCTGGGCGGCGCTTGTGTATGTCCCGTTCCAGGACCGTTATGTGTTCCAGGATTTTATCAAGGCGAACGGTACGCTGGTAATCCAGGGTTTCCCGGGATACGTGACCGCGGAACAGAAGGCCAAACGGATTGAGAACCTTCGGACTCCGGACCTGCAACCGGTCAAGGCTTCGGACATCACGCCCGCAAACGCCGGCGAGACGGTCAAGGCCCTGCCTGCCGAGGCGCAGGCCGTGCTGGACAAGAAAAAAGCCCAACTGGAAGCCGAGCGGAAAGCCCTAATGGCGCCGTCGGAATTGCAGATCAAAGTCAACGCGGCCAAACCAGGTGACACGATCCGACTGGAGGCGAAGGAGTATGTCGGCGTGGTAACGATTGACAAGCCGCTCACCCTCGAGGGCGCGGAGAACCGGGCGACCCTGCTGTCGGCCAAGACGTTCCCGCCGACGACCTCCACGCAGGAACAGCAGACACCGGCTCTGCTGAAGATTCAGGGCGAGGGACCGGTGGTGCTGCGCAACCTGCGTTTCAGGTTGGAGACACCGGGGAACGTGTCCAGCGTGATTCGGGTCAATCAGGTAAAGGTTCAGATTGTCGAATGCGAGATCGAAAAGGCGACGGGGTCCGGTATCAGTATCATTGATTCTGAGGCGGAAGTCCAGAAGTGCCGGGTGGCCAATCTGGCGGGAACCGGAATCGCCATTGGTACGAAAGGCAATCAGAACAAATTGCACGTGCTGGTTTCCGACTGTGAATTGGCCGAATGCGTCCACCGGGGCATCACCATTGCGCCGGGATGCGATAACGTGACGGTCGAGAAGTGCCGGATTTCCGGATCGTCCTGGCATGGTATCCGATACGACGACGCGTCGCCGAAAATTGTGGGGAACCTGATTTTTAAGAACTCCCGGTGTGGTATCTACGCCTCTGGCAAGACGAAAGCGACGGTCACGGGCAATGTGTTCGAAAACAACGGCATGACTGGTATCAGCAACTGGTTCAACTCGAGCGATGTGATCGAAGGGAACACGTTTGTGGGCACCAAACGCGGAGCAATCGAGATTCTGGGTTACAGCGCGCCCACGATCCGTCACAACATTTTTGCCGGGAATGAGTCCGCGATCTCGTTTGGGAATGTCGGCCAGGGCGACGCCCAGGTCGAAAACGCGGGTAAGCCGGTGATCGAGGCGAACCTGTTCTGGGACAACAAGGACAAGACCATCCAGGTTCCGCCGAAAGATCCGAACACGGCCCAGAAGGATGAACACGGATTCCCCATGATGGAGAAGCAGGAACTCGACGCGAAGAGCCTGACGAGCGACCCGAAGTTCATGGACGCGGCGGGGCGCAACTACGGGTTGCAGTCCGATTCGCCGGCGCTCGCCGCGGGCATCGGCGTCAAGAGCCACCTCCCGTTCGAGAAGGCCGAGCCGGACGCGAAGAAGGGACAGGCGGTAAAGAACGAATCGGACCCAAAGAAGGAAAACGAAAAGCCGTGAGTCTGACGGACCCCGTTTTCGTGCCGAGCCAGCGCCCGGCGGTCCCGGGGGGAGGGGTGCCTCCTCCCGGGACAACGGAGGCGGGGCCGGATTCCGGGTCTGTTGGAGCATCCTTTCCTGGAGTGTCTGTCGTTGAGGCGCGTCATGCGAATTTGTATTCGGAAATGAGACCCAG
>DAOPYU010000275.1:0-6247 GCA_035353095.1 Candidatus Sumerlaeota bacterium
TGGGAGGGCGGGCGTCTCGCCCGCCTGAAAGAAAAACCGAACGATAGGCGCTCAACTGCGGTTTCCAGGTAGAATCAAGACCCACGCGGTCGTACCGTCGGCGTCCTCGCCAGCGCGATTCCGAAAAGCTGCGAGAACATTTCGAAATTTTTCCACGGACGAGACGTCCGTGCCACCTCAAGAATATCCCCTTGAGAATGTCATTCCACGACGCCCCACTTGGAACTTCTGCACATCTCCCGGCAGGCGCAATTCTCTCGCGCTATGTCGTTCCTGACTCCGGATCTTCTTGCTTGCAATTCTTACAACAGTTCGCGCGCTTCGCTGGTCAGGCGCATCGAGCAGAAGTCTTTTCCGCACATCGAGCAGAAGTGCGATTCCTTGTCCTTTTTCTCCGGGAGCGAGGCGTCGTGGTAGGCACGCGCCGTCTCGGGGTCCAGGGACAGGTCGAACTGATCCTCCCACCGGAACTCGGCGCGGGCCTTGCTCAGGGCGTCGTCGCGGTCGCGCGCGCCGGGGATGCCCTTGGCGATGTCGGCGGCGTGCGCGGCGATCTTGTGGGCGATCACCCCCTGTTTCACGTCTTCCTTGTCCGGCAGCCCGAGGTGTTCCTTCGGCGTGACGTAACAGAGCATCGCGGTTCCCATCCAGGCGATCATCGCCCCGCCGATGGCCGAGGTGATGTGATCGTAGCCCGGCGCAATGTCGGTGACGATCGGTCCCAGGGTGTAGAAGGGCGCGTGGTGACAGGCTTTTTTCTGACGCTCCATGTTTTCGGCGATCAGGTGCATCGGCACGTGACCGGGGCCCTCGATCATGGTCTGGACGTCGTACTCCCAGGCAATTTTGGCCAGTTCGCCGAGGGTGTCGAGTTCGGAGAACTGCGCCTGATCGTTGGCATCGGCCAGACTGCCGGGACGCAGACCGTCGCCCAGGGAGTAGGTCACGTCGTAGCGGCGCATGACCTCGCAGATTTCCCGGAAGCCGGTGTAGAGGAAGTTTTCCTGTTTGTGCAGGAGCATCCACTTGGCCAGGATGGCGCCGCCGCGCGAGACGATCCCCGTGTGGCGGTGGCAGGCGGCGGGGACGATCCGTTGCAACACCCCCGCGTGGATGGTCATGTAGTCCACGCCCTGGCGGGCCTGGTCTTCAATGACCTCGAGCATGAGTTTCAGGCTCAGTTCCCCGACCTGTCCCTCGACGCGGGCCAGTGCCTCGTAGATCGGAACGGTCCCGATCGGCACGCTCGATGCGCGGAGAATGGCCTCGCGAGTTTCGCGGATCGAGGGACCGGTCGAAAGGTCCATCACCGTGTCGGCGCCCCAGCGCACGGCCCAGTGCAGTTTTTCGACTTCTTCTTCAATCGAGGAAACCAGGGCCGAGTTGCCGATGTTGGCGTTGATCTTGACCGAAAAAGCCTCGCCGATGATGAACGGGTCGGCCTCGGGGTGGCAGACATTGGCCGGGATTACAGCGCGGCCCTGCGCCACCTGATCTCGGACGAATTCCGCCTCGCGTCCCTCTTTTTCGGCCACGCGGCGCATTTCCCACGTGATTTCGCCCTGCCGCGCAAAGTGCATCTGCGAGACATTCCGGGTAGCCGGATCGGGTGCGGCCTCCAGGCGCTGCTGGATGGCTTTCTGTCTTTCTCGTTGGATCAGTTCAAGTTGCATTTCAAAATCCTGGGTTCTATTCACAGCGTGCCTCCCTGGGACCGCAAACAGGTGTATTTCGCACAGGGAGGAAAATCTACGGTTTTCCTGTTTCCGAGGATTGTCTTGGTGTTCAATCCCCTTTTCAACCCGATATTCTGGGGGACGGCCCGGGGAATTTCCAGATAAATCATATCGCCCAGAGAAAAGACGCGTGTTTTCTCTGGAAAACGGCCCATCGGCTGTCTATGCTTCTCTGTCCAGACTTGGACACGAAAGCCGTTTTTTCAGGAAAGGAACTGGGGATGTACGGGTGGACGGGCGCAATTCTGCACGTGGATTTGAGAGACGGAACGCATTGGGTGGAACACCCGGATGCCGAACTTTACCGCACCTGGATCGGGGGAAAGGCGCTGGCTGCCTGCTATCTGGCCCCCTCTGCCACTCTGCCGTGGAATGACCCCGCCATGCCGATCATCTGGATGACCGGTCCTCTCACCGCCACCCCCTCGCCTTCCTCCGGCCATGTAACGGTCATGACTCGCTCCCCCCTGACGGGGACGGTCGGGGACGCCACGCTGGGGGGCGAGTGGGGAACCCAGCTGAAACGGGCCGGGTATGACGGCCTCATCGTCCGGGGACGGGCGCACCATCCCTGCGGGATCGTGATTCAGGATGGCGAGATCGAGATTCAGGATGCGCGCGGTCTGGTGGGATTGCGGACCTCGGATCTGGCGGCCCATCTCAAACCGCTCGGTCCTTTCGTGGCCGTCGGCCCGGCGGCGACCCGCGGAGTCCGGTTCGCCAGTCTGGTCATGGACGGACCGGTGACGGTCGGGCGCAACGGGTTGGGGCTGGCGCTCAGCGCCCACAACCTCCAGTTCGTCTCGGTACGGGGGACAGGGATCGTGTCCGTGGCCGATCCGGCCGGACTCGAAAAAGCCAGCGAGGACATTCAGCGTCTGGTCGCCGCCACCCCGGCGCTGCTGGGAGAGTACGGAATCGGACGGTATGGGTCTGGGGCTTTTTATGACCTGATGGTCAGTCGTCGGATGTTGCCCACGGCCAACTTCAGAAAAACGTATTTCGCTGAATGGAGAAAGGTTAACGCCTGTACGGGAATCCAGCGCTTCAAGCCGGAGTCGGTTGGGTGCGCAGGGTGTTCGCTGCTGTGTCAAAAGGCGATTGGGGACGGGCGGTTCCTGCCGGGGTTCGAACCGCTGGCTCAGTTTACGGCTCTCCTCGAGAACGACGACCTGGACATCTGTCTCGAGGCTTGTGAGATCTGCGCCGAAATGGGGATGGATCCCTTGTCCGCGGCGGGGACACTGGCGACCTATGCCGAGAGTCAGGGAAGGCGCCTGGAGGGGGAAGAGATTCTGGATCTGCTTTATCAGATTTCTGTCGGACATGGCGTTGGAGTGGATCTTGCGCGTGGCAGTTTAAGTTACTCCGAGCAACACGAGGTTCCTCAGTTCTCCATGACAGTCAAGGGGCAGGAAATCCCCCCTTACGATCCCCGTGGCGCCTGCGGGATGGCGCTTTCCTATGCCACCTCGACCCGGGGGGCCTGTCACCTTCGGGCCTTCCCGATCAGTCATGAGATTCTCCGAAAGCCGGTGGCGACGGATCGCTTTTCCTTTGAAGGCAAGGCGCGGATTATCAAGATTGCCGAGGACGCCTGCGCGGCGGCCGATTCGCTGACCATTTGCAAGTTCCTGATGCTGGGTTGTTCGCTGGAAGAATGCGCGCGCAGTTTCACGGCGGTCACCGGCTTGGAAACCACGGCGCAGGATCTGCTCCGGGTGGGCGAGCGGGCGAGTTATCTCGAGCGGATTCTCAATGCCCGCAACGGGTTCACGGCGAAGGACGACACTTTGCCCGCGCGGTTCTTCGAGGAGTCGGGATCGTCCGGAAACCAGATTGAGGTGCCGCCGCTGGATCGCGAGGTGTTCCGCCAGTCGCTGGCGAATTATTACCGGGTGCGGGGACTGGACGCCGATGGGCAACCCACTCTGCAAGGTGCGGCGGCTCTGGGGCTGGATCTGCATTCCTGATCGGGAGAAGACATCATGCGCGACTTGATCGAAAAGTACGTAAGTAAAATGGTGAGAGCGGGCTTAGCGTCTGCCGATGCCCCTCTGTTCGGCGGGGTGGATGCGGATCTGGTCTGGAATCGTTCGGATGCCCGCTGTGCCGATCTCGAAGCGGTGATTCAGGGGCTCAGCGTCAATTCCCTCCTTTTCTGTCGGCCCGCCGAACCGTATGCGTCCATTGTCGAGTTTCTGGCCCGCCAGGCGCTCGATGAGGCGGGAGACGGTCCGGCGGCGATCCAGCCGCAGGATTGCGAGACGCGGACCTTCCTCCACGATCTGCCTGTCATTCGGGAGTTTAGCGTTCCGGACATCATCCAGAACCTGAAGCGGCGCAAGACGGTGATCATTCCCGGCGAAGGGATCGTGACCTGGGGGACGGTGAGTCCCGAGCAGGCGTACATTTTCTTCAGCTCGGCCTGTTTCGCCTGTTTCGTCAAGTTCTTCACGCAGTACTTGAAGGATTACCGCGAAGCCTGTCTGGTTCCCGAGCAACTGGTGGTTTTCGAGAAAGCGATGGGGGCGTTGAATTCGGTCGTGCAGCCCCGAGGCGGAGCCTTGCCCGATCTGATGACCGGGCCGTTCGAGAACGAGGAAGCGGTCTATGCCGCCATTACCCAGGCGGGCCGTGCCACGGTGGATTACCAGCTGGTGGATTCCTTCTTCGGGAACGTTTCCTATCTGTACAACAACACGCTCTACATCAGTCAGACCACCTCGTCGCTCGAAGAACTGGAGGGGTGTATTGACCCCTGTCCGCTCGACGGGTCCAGCTGTGCCGCCCTGACGGCATCGAGCGAGTTCACCGCCCACCGCGAGATTCTGCGCCGCACGGGCAAACGGGCCGTCCTCCACGGCCACCCGAAGTTCACCGTGATCCTTTCGATGGACTGCGACCGGCTGGACTGCCCCATGCGGGGGCAGTGCATGGTCCGGTGTCCGGAGAAGCGGTTCATCGGCGACATCCCGATCGTGCCCGGCGAGGTGGGGACCGGTCCGTGGGGGTTGGCTAACACGCTGCCTCCCGCGATGGAGGGACGGCGCGGCGGGATCGTCTATGGGCACGGGCTCTTCACGGTCGGCCAGGAGGATTTCCGCGAAGCGTTTGCGAACCTGTTCGAGATCGAAACCTCCTGTCAGGCCATGTACCTGAAACTGGTCGGGTGCTGAGGGGTTGGAACCACGGAACACGCAGAAAACCACATATTCAACCACGAAATACACGAACCACACGAAAACCGCAGTCTTTCGTACTACTCTCTTGCGAAATCGCCCCAAGCCTCGATGATTTTCACCCGGTGTAAACAGAAGTGAGAAACCGATTTTTCAACCACGAAATGCACGAAAGACACGAAAACCGCAGTTTTTCGTGGTTACTGTCGGTTGCGGTTTTCGTCTGATTCGTGATTCTTTGTTCTCGGATAAGGGCCAAGATCGGCTTGTTTCCTGAAGAAGAATCTTGACAGGGACAGGCGAGACCGGGTTTAGTGGTCGGGTGTTGAGGTCATTCTGTTCGAGTCGTGGATTTCTTCCCGGGGAGTCGGCCATGCCTTACTGGGGGATGAATCGCAAGGAAGTCTGGGGCCTCATGGCGCTGATCGCCGTGGCCGCGCTGGGGTTCGGGGTTCAGGCCACCCTGCGCGCTCAGCGCGAGGGGGCCGTGTGGGTCGAGCATGGTGCCGGGCTTCCTGAACCGGATGAATCTTCCGGTCCTAATTCTCCGAATATCAACCAGGCGGGCGAGAAGAAGGGACGGCTGGAGGACCGGAAAGGTTTTCCGGAGCGTCCGGCCAAACCCCTGCCGTCGGCGGGGTCGAAGGCGTGGCGGACCGACGGACGGCTCGACCTGAACCGGGCCGAGAGCGCGGATCTCGAGACCCTGACGCGGATCGGTCCGGCCCGGGCGCGGGACATTCTGGCCTACCGCCAGAGCCACGGGGGATTCCGCTCCGCCCGGGAACTGCTCGAGGTGCCGGGGATCGGCGAGAAGACCTGGCAGACGCTCGAACCGCTGGTCTATGTCGAACCGTCCTCGGCCACGGCGCCGACTGCGCCACCGGTCGCGGGTTTGGTCACGATTCCGCTGAACGGAACAACCAACTCGTCTTCCCAACCGGCCCAACCGCTCCCGCTCCCTCCATCCCCGCAGTCCACCCCGTCGCCCTTGTCCCAGTCGCCGAGTCCTTCCGCTTCCCAGAAGATAGACCTCAACCGCGCGACGGTGGCGGAACTCGAGAGTCTGTGGAACATCGGGCCTCAGAAGGCCCAGGCCATCGTCCAATGGCGTCAGGCCCACGGCGGGTTCAAGCGGGTGGAGGATTTTCTGGAAGTTCCGGGGATCGGACCTCAGACCCTCGCGCGCAACCGCGAGCGGCTGGTCGTGACGCCGGTTACCGGGGGGACGCCGAGGCCGTAGGGGTTTCTGGGGGGATCGTCCCTTTTATCCTAAAACCGCAGTTGAAACCATAAGCCCCTGGAATTCAAACACCTTGAAAACACCCG
>DAOPYU010000276.1:0-6176 GCA_035353095.1 Candidatus Sumerlaeota bacterium
TGCGGCGTCGGCGAGGGCCGGAGCCACGCGTTCTTACTCGGACATCTGGACCTTGAGGCGGGCTTTTCGCTTGGTGGGCGAGGTCTTGTCCTCCTGAGGAGTGGCTCCGGTTTCCGATTTCTCCTTCGGAGTTTCAGCGGCGGCGGTTTCCTCTTTCCTGTCCTTCCCGGCTTTTTCTTCCTCCGGGGTTTTCTCGGGGGCCTTGTAGTGGAATTTCAGGATTTTCCGGGTCGAACCGCCCGTCTTGCGCGGCGTGGCATCCGGTTTCGCGTCCTCTTCCGCCGCGTCGGCCACGGGGGGTTCTGGAGCGTCGGACGTTTTCCGGGAGGGAGCGGGAAGCGGTTCCGCGGAGGGGGGGGCTTCACCCTCGGGTTTTTCCGGCGCCGGCTGTTGCGCTTCGGCCTTATTCCGGGATCTCGAGCGGGTTTTCCGGGGGGAGGGTTTCGTTTCGGTTTCGTCGCGGTCCGAATTTGACGACTTCGTGGGGAACGTCTTGTACTCGAGCGGCTTCTTGACGGTTGAAGCGGGTTGAGTCGGGGGACGAATGTCGGGTGACGGGGGTTGGACATGGCGGATCTGGTAGAAGAAGCGCAGGGCGGCTTCATGGGTGCCCAGGCTCAGGTCTTCGATCGGGGACGCCTCGGCCGACAGGCCGCACAGGCCACGGGCCAGAACCAGGGCGGAACGGGTTCCCACGACGGTGACCGTCTCGAGGGTCTGGTCGAAAACGGGTGAGATCAGCCAGGACTTTCCGTTCGGGACCGTCTGCCAGAGGGATGTGGAAGCCGAGGTGGGCGCGGCGACAGCCAGAGTGGCGGTGGTCGGGGTGGTTTCCTCGTCGAGGGTTCCGATGGTGGCGGTCAGGCCGTCGGTCAAGAGGTCCCGGGGCCCGGCATAGTCGTGTTCGAGCATGCGGGCCAGGGCCGGGCGGGGCAGGCTCATCCGCGCCAGATTCGAATCGGGCAGGACGGAGGAAATCTGGTTGACCGTCAGGGCGCCCTTTTCTAACCCGTTGCGGATCTGCAGGGCGGGCACCAGGCTCACCTCGGCGTTGCTCTGGAGGCGCAGGGCATGGGCGAACAGAGACCCTGCGGCCAGGGGCGAGGCGGCGGTTTCCAGGGTGGCCAAGGTTTGGGCGAGGGAATCCGAGGTCTTGTCGGCTGCCATGGCCGCGCGAGCCGACCAGCGGGGCGTGTTGTCCTGGTTGAGCGTGGCGGAGGATTGCTCGACGACGATCAGGTCCGGTTTGCGGGGTTCGAAGACCCGCAGTTTCTGGACCTCCTGCGCCTGTTCGTTCTCGACCTTTTCCCGAATGTTCAGCAGGACCGGTCGTTGGGGATTCAGGTGGGGGATATTGCGGAACGTCAGATCGAATCGCGCGACGTTTTGAACTTCGACCTCGATCGAGTTGGTGGTGGCGCTGGCGATACTCAGAGTGGCCGGCTGGTCTTCATGGGACGCCTTACGCAGGCGCACCCAGCCGGCCGAAGTCGAGCCGGTATCGGGGAGCCGGAGCGTGATGCGCGAAGGACTGGGAGGCAGGGGGCGTTTCTCGAAATGCTGGAACAGCGTGTCGTAGAGGGTCCGGGGGTCTTTCGGGTCCACCACGAACCGTTTCCACGAGCCATCCTGAAGGTAGGAATTGCGCAGGGCGGCGACAATCGGGTCGGGGGCAAAGGACTCGGCTTTGGCCGGGTCTTTGCCCAGGGGAAGGCTGGCCGCCAGAAAGAGAATCGGGCGGGGCACGGTGTTCTCGAGCAATCGCTTCCAGGGGGCTCCCGAGATCCAGGGAACATTGAGCGTCGCCACCCCGGCGATGGCATCGCGATGCGAGAGGGCATAGGTGATGGCAAATTCACCCGCGGACTCGAATCCCAGGACACAGACCAGCCGCGGGTCCAGCTTGAAGTGGGAGGCAAGGTCCTGGCGAATGGCGTTGAGGGTTTCTTCGCGCTTGCTCCAATCCCATGTCTCTTCCGGCTCCTGGGTGGGAACCGCCACCAGCCACTGGTGGCGCTGGGCTTCCTGAAAAAGCGCCGGATGGCGCTCGATGAGGTCAAAGGCGTTGGCCTCGATGGAGGGCAGGGCGATCAGAAGCGGATGCGAGGTGGGTTCCGAACCCGATTCCCCGCGCGGAATCCAGAGCGCGTACGGGATCAGCCGCTGGTTCGCCTGCGCGTCGAGGACGGTCCAGCCCGACTCGGGGATCGTTTTCGGGGCCTTGATGCGATCGGTCAGGAACAGCAACCCCTCCAGAATCCGGTTGAGTCCCGCCGGATTGGCCTCGGGCGCGGTGGTTGTGTCGAACAACGCCAGCATGGCTCGCAGACGGGTCCGGACCGGTTCGGGCACCCGGGAACTTTCGGCAAACAGACGAGCCTGTTTGACCACCGACAGAGTGCTGGTATCCCCAATGAGCAGCGTATAGGCCGTCGTGGCCAGGGGGGAAAGCAGGGCCGCTTCCGTGGTGGCGGTCGTTGAAAGAGAATTTGCGCTCAGGGTCAGTGCGACGGTTCGCGTCGGTTCGGGCAGGGAGAGCGAGAAGGCCTGTCCCATCGTCGTGTTCATTCGGGCGGGCGTCCCGCCCGCCTCGCTGGCCAGCGCAATCTGCACGGCAATCGGATGGGTCGGTTGTTTCAGGTAAGCCTCGATGGCCGGGTCGCCCCAGCGGGCCTGCAGAGGCGATCCCGTCTCCGTCCAGGGAGGCCGGGTCGAGAACTGCCAGCGCGGATAGGCCACTTCGCCGCGATTGAAGGCCCCGCGCCCGACCAGACGCGCCTGAATCTGCCAGACGGTTCCCTGCGGGGGCGTCTCGGACTCGATCAAGAGGTGGTTGATTCCTTTCTGCAGCTGGATCACCGCCAGGAAACAGTCCTCCCCCGGCGGTGACCAGAAAGGCGGGGAAGAAGCGGCCGTGGCCGTTCCGGAAGTCTGACCCGGTTCGACCGGCTGCCCGTTGAGCCAGACGCGGGTTTCGCCCGGCAACGACAGGGCCAGCACCCGCTCGGCGGGCTCGGGCGATTGAATCGCGCGATAGAGATAAAAGGCCTGACGGCCCTCCGACCGGGGGCGAAAACGGGTCGGCGCCACCACCTGACGCAGGTAGAGATGACCGTCCGACGCAGTGGCGACCGGGAACCAGGTGTAGGGTTCCCCCTCGCGCCAGAAAAACGTGTCCGGGCGAAACGCGCCGGTTTCGGTCAGGACGTCCGCGGGCAGGGTGGGTGTGGCCTGTTCCGAATCGTTCTGGGGAAACGGCCCCAGGGTCATCCACGCGTCCACCGGTTCCGTCGCCAGGACAAAGGGATTGAAGGGGTTGGTCCCTTCGTGCGAGGCGGGGGTTTGCGCCCGGACGCCCATCGAGACGGTTCCCAGCAATATCCAGAGAAAACCAACCGCGGCTGCGCGCATCCGGGTGCAACCCACACGGTTCCGGTCCTGTTTGAGGGGATTATTCAATTCGGGTCTCCTTGTTTGAGCCTGTCAGGAAAAATGCGTGCCGCGCTTGACATCAATCACCCCGGGCACCTGCATCAGGCGTTCGACCATGCCTTCGAACTCCTTGTCCGAGCGGACCATGACCGAGAAACGGGCGGTGGCGCGGTTGTTGCGCGGGTTGGTGCGGGAATTCGAGGCCATGATCACGATGTCGAGGGCGGAAATACAGCGCGTCAGGTCCACCAGAAGGTTCTTGCGGTCGTCCGCCGCGATGGTCACCCCCACCTTGCGGTACTGATCCACCGCCGACTCGGCCCAGCCCACGGTCACGAACCGGCGCATGTGGTCGGGCGACTGCGCCATCCAGCTGTCCAGATGCTTGCAGTCGGCCAGATGGACGCTGATCCCCCGTCCGCGGGTCACAAACCCCACGATCGGGTCGCCCGGCTGGGGGCGGCAGCACTGGGCAAAGCGGGTCAGGGAACCGGGCAAACCATCCACCAGAACGGGGGAACTCGCGGCGGCGGGTTTGGAGGTCACCCGCCGTCTCGACTGCTTTTCGGCGGAGATGGGCAGAAAGCGCCCCACCACGATAGAAGTCGGAATCGAACCGAATCCCACCTCGGCGAAAAGATCCTCCACCGACGTCACATGGAGGCGTTTGAAGTGGAGTTCGAGGACGTCGTAGAGTTCCTGGAGCGAGACATGGACCCCGGCCTTGGAGAGCGCCTTGAGGAGCATGTCACGACCGATCTGAATGTTCTTGTCATGATCGCGTTGCTTGAGCGCATGGCGGATCTTGGCGCGCGCGCGCGCCGTGGTGGCGATCTTGAGCCAGTCGCGCGAGGGGTGCGGTGTTTTGGAGGCCACGACCTCGACAATGTCCCCCATGCTGATGGGGGTCCGCAGCGGCACAAACTTGCCGTTGATCTTGCCCCCGGTACACCGGTGGCCCAGGTCCGTGTGGATCCGGTAGGCAAAGTCCAGAATCGTCGAATCGCGGGTCAGTTCGATCACATCGCCCTGGGGCGTGAAACAGAAGACATTCTCTTCGAACGCCTCACGCTTGAGGTCGTTGAGCAGTTCGCCCGGATCGTTGGCATCCTGAATCCACGAGACCATCTGGCGCAGCCAGGCGAAGCGTTCCTGGTGCTCGGACGAGATTCTTCGTCCTTCCTTATACGTCCAGTGCGCGGCGATCCCCTGTTCCGCCACCCGGTGCATCTCGTGCGTGCGGATCTGGATTTCCGTCAGCCGGCCATCCACGCCGATCACCTTGGTGTGGATGGACTGGTACATGTTGGCCTTGGGCAGGGCGATATAGTCCGAGAAATGCTCGGGCACCGGTTTCCACAACGAATGGATGACCCCGAGGATTTCGTAGCATTCCTTGTGGGTGTTGCAGATCACGCGCAGGGCGTTGAGGTCGTAGATTTCCTCGATCGAGCGCTTCTGGTTGCGCATTTTGTTGAAAATGCTCCAGAAGTGTTTCGGCCGCCCGGTCACTTCCGCTTCGATTCCGTGGTGTTTGAGTTCCTCGCGCAACAGTTCGACCGATTTCTGAATCAGGAGTTCCCGGTCGCGTTTCTTCTCGGCCACCATTCTGGCCAGGTCCTGATACGCCTGCGGGTAGGAATACCGCATGGCCTGGTCTTCGAGTTCCGACTTGATGCGGTAGATCCCGAGCCGCCCGGCCAAGGGCGCGTAGATCTCGAGCGTGGTGCGCGCGATGCGTTTCTGCTTTTCGGGTGAGAGGGCATCGAGGGTGCGGATATTGTGGAGCCGGTCGGCCAGCTTGATCAGGATCACGCGCAGATCGAGCGACATGGCCAGGATCATCTTGCGCAGGTTCTCGACCTGTTCCTCGTGACGCGACTGGAAATTCAGCGACGAAATTTTCGTCACCGCCATCACCAGATCGGGCACCGGGTCGGGGAATTTTTCCTTGAGGTCCTGAAAGGTCAGCGTGGTGTCTTCAATGACATCGTGCAGCAGACCCGCACACGTCGTCTGCCAGTCCACTCCCATTCCCAGCAGAATCCGCGTCACCTCGACCGGGTGGGTGATGTAGGGATCGCCCGAGGCGCGCTTCACGCCCAGGTGCGAATTGTTGGCCACGATGTACGCCTTGGCGATCCAGCGCTTCTCGTCGTTCGAGAAACGCTCGATTCCCGGCCCGAAAAGGTCCGCAAGCGGAACCGAGTCTTCATAGGCGATCGGTTTGGCCTCCTCGCCCTTGCGCGACAGTTCGCGCTGGAGCGACGCGTTCGCCTCGGGTTTCTTGCCACCCGGAGAAGACGCCGCGTCGGGCTGTGCGGGAGAGGGGACGGGACCTTCAGAACTCAAACGGAATCCTTTCACTTTCTCCCCGGCCAGGGAGGAAAACATTTTTCGCCTTTATTCTACAGACTTCTGTCCGGTCTTGCACCCGCAAAACCCCCAGCTGTCCGTAGATTTCTTCTACCCTACCGCCACTCTCGCCCGATTGTCAATCGTCACCCGCCGCCCCCCGACCGAGGAATCCCCAACCCCAACTCCCGATCACGGTTGAATTCTGTACAATTATCCCCTGTTCGTTCTCCGATGACCGCAGTTGAGGACAGAAACGAGTCTTTTGTCCCCCATCTTTATGGGCTGAAAACTGTTTGGCTCCCTTACCTTTGGGGTGAAGTCTTTTGACCGTGCCAATCGGGAGATGGGCGCTCCCGGGAACCGCTTTCTCCCCCTGAAAATGGGCA
>DAOPYU010000277.1:0-6163 GCA_035353095.1 Candidatus Sumerlaeota bacterium
ACTCGTGCGCCTTTTCACCGATGCGGGCGGCGAGGTGCTCGACACGCGCACCGTCCAACTGCGCGACCCCTGCGCCGCCACCCTCCTGTCCAAGGGCCACGTCGAGAACCTGGCGCTCTGGATTGAATCGAGCGAGTGCGACCTGGTGGTGTTCGACGACGAAGTGTCGCCCGTCCAGCAGCGTAACCTCGAAAAAGCGTTCGGCTGCCGCGTCCTGACCCGCACAATGGTGATTCTGGATATTTTTGCGACCCACGCCAAGACGCGCGAGGCCATGACGCAGGTCGAACTGGCGCAGACGCGCTACTTCAAGACGCGGCTGGTGGGCTCTTCGATCGCTTCGGCCAAAATGGGGGGCGCCAGCGCTCGCATCGCCACACGCGGGCCCGGCGAAACCCAGCTCGAAACAGACCGACGCCACGTGCGGGAACACATCCGGCGGCTCGAGGAAACCCTCAAAATCATCGTCCAGCACCGCCGGACCCAGCGCCAGCGACGCCAGCAGACCGGATTGCCCATTGTGGGAATCGTGGGCTACACGAACGCGGGGAAATCGACGCTCCTCAACACGCTGACCCATGCCAACGTGCTCGCTCAGGACCGCCTGTTCTGTACCCTCGACACCACGGTCCGCAACCTGACACTGCCCAACGGGATGGAAACCGGCCTGATTGACACGGTCGGGTTTATCAACAAACTGCCCACCACGCTGGTGGCCGCGTTTCGCGCCACCCTCGAGGAAATCACCTACGCCGACGTCATCCTGCACCTCGTGGACGCTTCCTCGCCCCGGCTCGATATCGAGTTCGACGCCACCGACGCCATCCTGCGCGAACTGGGGTGCGAAAACGCCCCGCGCCTGACCGTGTGGAACAAGATAGACCTGCTCGACGACCCGGTGACGGTCAACGCGCTGCCGCTGCGGCGCGTGCCCGCCGTGGCCATCTCGGCCCTCACGGGCCAGGGGCTCGACACGCTCCTGGAAGAAACCCAGCGCCTGCTGCTGGCCGCCGGACGCATCGCGTTTGTCCGGATCCCTTACGATCACTACGCGCAGGTCGCGCGGCTCCACCGCGAGACGCAAGTGCTCGAATCGCGCGACACCCCGGAAGGCAAACTCCTGCGCTGCCGCGTGTCGCCCCAGCTCGAACACCTCGTGGCGCCCTACCGGATCGAAACCTGGCCCTTTGAAGAATTGCCGGCGCCCGGTCCGGAAAATGAAACCGACGAAGAATCAGAAAACAACCCGGAGGAAACGAAATCGTGACCCAGGAAACACGCCGCCCGATGTGGCAATACGATGAATCGAAATACGTGGGGAAGGATTATTCCGATCCCGCCGAGGTGGCGGCCTACGACGCCCGCCACCGCCAGTTTCGCGACATGGAAGCCGAAAACACCCGCATCATCGAAGGTCTCGAGATCGGCAAAGAACACACGGTTCTGGATGTCGGCGCGGGAACGGGGATTTTCGCCTTACAAGTGGCCCCGCTTTGCCGTCAGGTCCACGCGGTGGACGTGTCGAACGCCATGCTCACCTTCGCGCAGACCCGCGCGCAGGAGACGGGACTCGCCAACATCGCCTTTCACCACGGCGGGTTCCTGACCTATGAGCACACGGGTGAACCGGTGGACCGGGCCCTCAGCTCGCTGGCGCTGCACCACCTCTCCGACTTCTGGAAACAGATCGGCCTCCACCGGCTGGCCGGCATCATGAAACCCGGGGGCCGACTCTGGCTGCACGATGTCGTGTTCTCCTTCGGCCCCAAAAACTACGAAACGCACATCGAGGGCCTTTTCCAGGGAATGGAGGCCAAGGGGGGCGCGGGTCTGGCCAGTGATTTCGCCGCCCATGTGCGCGACGAATTCACCACGTACGACTGGATCATGGAGGGCCTTCTGCGCCGGGCGGGATTCCGCATTGACCGGGCCGAATACCAGAACTCGGTGTTCGCCACCTACCTCTGCACCCGCCTCTGAACCGGAAGAAAAAAAACCGGGGACGTGTTTGATTCTGATGGACCGTTTTTTTCCCGTGAGGGAAAATACGGACAAGAGTTTTTTCCCGGGCCGGAGGAATCCCCCCCAATCCGGCCACAATACCTGAACAGGAAAGAGTGGCAAAATGTCTGTGCGACACATCTGGATCTGTGGACTTCTGCTGGCGGCGTTGAGTGGTTGCAGCACGTTTCGTTACCAGAGTCCGGAACTGGTGGACGATCCGAAACTGGCCGCGCGCCTTTATACGGCGTTCGACAATCGAATTCCTCCGGTCCTCCAGTCGAGCCAGCGCATCGTTCTCTCCACCGGCATCCGGGAATGGGATTTCCAGGGGTTTCTGCGCGGCGAACCAAACGGCGATTTCCGCGCCATGTTGATGGCCGAAATGGGCGGGGGCAAAGTGATGGACATCGAGTACATCGAGGCGACCTCGACCACCCGGGTCCTCTGGAGTGTCCCCCGGTTCCCCAAAGAAATCATCAAGGACAGCGTACCGGAAGACATCAAGCATCTCTTTGTCCACTATCCCTTTGAACTCTGCCGGGCCGCCCGCCACGCGGGCGGAAAAGACGCGCTCGTCGTGCAGGTCGCTCCGGATCATACCATCGAGTATGTATTCGATGAAAAGGACCAGGCGGTGACCGAATCGTTCGAGGCCCAAAAAGGCAAACTGACCCGCCACGCGACTTATGACAAACCGGCGGACTTCCCCAAGGCCAAGATCAACCGCCTGACTCCCTCGCGCATCCGGTTGAAAAACCTGCAGAACAACTACAAACTCGATATCCAGATCCTCCAGCTGGAATTCCCCGAGGCAACGGTGACCGTCCGGGAGAAAGGCGAAGAGCGAAAAGACAAACAGACCGCGAATGTCCGGCAGAATGTCCGGGTCCGCCCGGCCGGGCGCCCGAACAACCTGCGGGGAGCCGCTCCCCAGCCCGTCCGCAATCAAAACGTGCGGAATCAGGCCGATCTGGCCGAATCCGTTCCCCAGCAGGCCGCTCCCAACCCGCGCGATCTGGCCGAACAACAGGCCCTGCTCAACCAGCAGCGCGCCATCCAGCGCCGCCTTCAGGCGCTGCGCGAGACCAACCCCGGCCTTTCCGCTCCGGCGGCCAATCCGGCGCCGGTGACGAATCCCGCGCCCGTGGCCAATCGCGTCCCAGCCGCCACACCGGACGCGGTCAGTCCGGCCGTACAGCCGACTCCCTATCCCCAACCGGATCAGGCGCTATTGCCCGATCCTTCGGTCGGCATGCTCCAACAGCAACCCGCGGCTCAGTCGCCATCTCCGCGCCGCCGGAGCAGCCGGTTTATCCGCACCCGGTAAACCATGGCCGATCCGGAAGTCACCCCTCACAATGCCCGGCTCCGGTTCTTTGCGGCGCTCCAGCGCCGACGCGCGGTCGTTCTGACCCTGGCGGGCCTGATGTTCGCGGCGGCGCTGCTTTCGGCGCGCCACCTGCCGTGGAATGAAAACATCCTCGACCTGCTCCCCTCGAGCGATCCCGAAGTGGCTCAGTACCGGGAAATGCTCGACACGTTCGGCTTCTACGACTTCCTCTACTTCGATGTGGGGCCCGTGGACGATTCGGTTCCGGTCGAGGAAAACGACCTGTTTAAGGCTTCGGATCGCCTGACGGAAAGTCTTGAGAAAAGCGGCCTGTTCGAGCGTGTGCTGGGCCGGGTGGCCGAAGAAGACGGCCTGACCGCCTACGAAGACCTGCGCCTCCTGAAAGCCAACTATTTTACCGAAGCGGACATCCAGCGGACCGAAAACCGACTCAAACCGGAGGCCCTTCAGAAAACCCTGACCGACTGGAAGCGCCGGTTACAGGAATCGCCCGCCCCCCTCCTCGCCCGCGTCTTTGCGCGCGACCCCCTCGGATTCGACTCGCTGGCGCTCGACCGCCTCACCAGTCTGCGGCCCCAGCCGGGCGAGGGATTGCAGGTCACTCAGGGGCATCTAATGACCGCCAACGGACGCCACGTGCTGGTCCGCGCCAAACCCACGCACCCCGCCGGGGGGGGCGACATCCGGACCCAGACGCTGGTCCGGACCACGGAAGCGGCCGTTCGGGCCGCCGAAGCAACCGCGCCCGGGACCATTCGCATCGCCTGGATGGGGGCCCACCGGTTCAGCCTCGAAAACGCCAGCCGCATCAAGCGCGACATCGCCCTGACTCTGAGTCTGTCGGTTGTGGCCATCACCACCCTGATTCTCCTGACGTTCAGCCGACCTTTCCTGGCCTTTCTGGCGCTTCTGCCCATGACGTTCGGCGCCGCGGTGGCCACCGGCCTGATCCCCTGGATTATGCCCGGCATCTCGGCCATCGCCATTGGCAGCGGTTCCCTTCTGCTGGGCGTGGCGGTGGACTATGGCGTCCATGTGGCCTACCACTTCGACCACCCGGAAGGAGGACAGAAACGCGACACCCTGATGGCCCATCTGGTATCCCCGCTGCTGCTGAGTCTGACCACCACGCTGGTGGCGTTCCTGGCCATGCAGGTCTCGACCCTGCCCGGCACCCGCCAGCTGGGCCTGTTTGCGGCGCTGGGAATCGTCGGATCGAGTGCGTTTGCCGTCCTGGCCCTGCCCCTGCTGTTTCCCGCCACCACCCGGGACCACGTCCGCCAACCCTGGGTCGCCGCCGACCGCCTGAGTCCCCTGCTGCTGCGCTGGGTTTATCGCTACCGGCCCCTCGTGGCCTGCGGGCTGGTGATGCTGACGGGGTTTTCGGCGGTGGGGCTCACGCGCCTGCGCATCGCGGGCGACCCCCAGCAGCTCAATGCCATGACCCCCGAAATCCGCGCCGACTGGGACCGGGTCCGGTCAAGTTTCCAGGGCGCGCTCGACGGCGCGTTCCTGGCCGTCTCGGCTCCCGATACCGGCGAAGCGCTTCAGGAAAACCAGCGCCTCGCCTCGATGCTCGATGAACTGGAAAAAGAAGGCCTGGTCCTCAATTACCGCAGCGTGGCGAACCTGTTCCCCAGCCCCACCACCCAGAGCGCCAACCGCTGGCGCTGGGAACGATTCTGGACGCCCAAACGCATTGCCACACTGGAAGCGAACCTGACCGAAAGCGCCCACACATTGGGAATGCGCCCGGAAAGATTCCAACCCTTTCTGGAAAGTTTGCGTCAGCCCCCACCGGAACGCGCGGTCAACCCCGTGGATTTCCAGAATGGAGTGTTCCGCGACCTGGTCCAGAACCAGGTCGCCATCCGTCCGGACAAAACCCTGGTTCTCACGACGATCCGGCTGGCCGACCCCGAATCCTTCCCCAGCCTGGTCAAGCGGCTGCGTGAGGCCAATCCCACTCTCTACGCGGCCAGTGGAACCCACTTCGTGCGGTACATGGGCAACCTGGTGGTCCGCGAGATGGCCCGCATGAGCCTGTTGGCGCTGACGGTGGTACTGGTTCTGCTGTTTTGTTCGGTCCGCCGTCCGACCCGCGTGGCCGTGCTGGTTCTACCTTTCCTGCTCGCGCTGGTCTGGACCTTCGGTACGCTGGGGTGGTGCGGCGTGCCGGTCAACCTCATGAACAGCCTCACGGCCATTCTGGTCTTCGGGCTGGTGGCGGACTTCAGCATCTTCCTCTCATCGGCCTGGACCGAACCACGCGATCCCGATCACCCCGACACCCACCTGGCCCGCGCCGGCGGCGCCGTGACCCTCTCGGCCCTCACGACCCTCTTCTGCCTCGGATCCCTCGCTCTGGCCGCCCACCCGGCCCTCCGGGCCATCGGCCTGACGGCCTCCCTGGGCATGGCGGGCGGGTGGCTCGGCGCTCTGCTCACGGTTCCCTTTCTCAAACCGGGAGACCCCGTTCCCGCTACCGACGAACCCTGAGACGGTTTGGGCCGAACATTCGAACACTCCGAAAATCAGGAAGGCCGGGATCGCCAATCTCCCGATTGGCGCGGTAAAAAAACGCCATCCAGTTCAATTCAACCGCGCTTTTGACTCAAATTCTCTTTGTATTTGATGGCGTTCTGTGTTTTGTAGAGAACAACACCCAAGGCGCTGAAGAATCGGACTTCGACAGCGTTTACAGTCTCAAATTCAGCGTTCCGGCAACATTCGACCGAGTATCGGTTTTCTATCCCACTTCCGGAGGGTCCATGTGATGCGTAACCAAACCCACCCCACAGAACGCGC
>DAOPYU010000278.1:0-6157 GCA_035353095.1 Candidatus Sumerlaeota bacterium
CGTCAACATCCCCACGGCGGCCATGCCGAAACCGTAATGCCAGCCATACGTTTCCCCCACATACCCGCACAGAAGGGGCGAGATGGCCGCGCCCAGGTTGACGCCCATGTAGAAGATCGTAAACCCGCCATCGCGTCGGGTACTGTTCTTGGGATACAGGGTGCCGACAATCGTCGAGATGTTCGGTTTGAAAAAGCCGTTGCCGCAGATCAACAGAGCCAATCCGGCATAGAAAGCGTTTGTCTGATGGGCCAGGTCCAATATCAGCCCGTCTTTTGCCGCCGCCATCAGCATCAATTGTCCGGCTGCCATTAACAAGCCGCCGAAGACCACGGCCCGCCGGGCCCCGAGCAACCGGTCGGCCAGCAGCCCCCCAAAGAACGGGGTCATATAGACCAGTGAACAATAGGCTCCGTAAACGATATACGCATACTTGTCGTCGAACTTCAGAAAGCTCTTCGTCATGAAAAGAACCAGAAGCGCGCGCATGCCGTAGTAGCTGAAGCGTTCCCACATTTCGGCAAAAAACAGGGTGTAAAGTCCCACCGGGTGCCCGAACAGGGTCACGGTCTGAGGTTGCATCTGGACACGGTTTGGAGTTGGGCTGCTGGTCATTGGCTTGCCTTCCCGTTGAAAATGTACGACCACACAATAGGTGAGGATTGGTGTGTTCTGGGAAAAACCCCGCACGGACCTGGAACCGCGGCGGGGCTTCAGAATAGGGAGCAGAACGAAAAGATGTCAACTGAAATCCGGCGTTCGGCGGATTTGTTTTCTACACGTGAAGAAAAAGCAGCCGACGCGGCGGGACAAATGCGGGATCTCGAACCGGGAACGCGAAAGCCCGTTGTCTTCGCCAGCGCAAAGAGAAAGGAAAAGGCACGAAATCCTCCCCTTTTCGGGTGATTTCGTACCTTGCGTGATTCGCTGTTGTGGCGCGTGGGGGGCTGTATTCCCGGCGGCGGTTATCCCAGCCAGTCGCGCTTGACTTCCTTGAGGCCATCGGCGATGCGGTCGAAGAGCGACCGGGTGTCGGAGTTGCGTTTTTCCCCCTCGATGGCGGCGAACTCCTCGAGCAGCTGGCGCTGACGGTCGTTGATCTTGCGCGGTGTGACGACGAGAACCTGAACGAACATCTCGCCGCGCCGGTCGGCGCTGTTGTGTACCGGCATGCCCAGGCCGCGCATCCGGAACACCTGATGTGTCTGGGTACCCGCCGGAATGCGGAGTTTCGAGATCTCGCCCTCGATGGTCGGCACTTCGATCTCATCGCCCAGGGTCGCCTGGGTGATGGTCAGGGGCATTTCGCAGATCAGGTCGTCGTCGCGCCGCTTGAAAATCTTGTGTTCGGCTACGCGCAGGACGATGTAAAGATCGCCGCGCGGCCCGCCCTCGGTTCCCGCTTCCCCCTCGCCCAGCAGGCGCAGCTGGTTGCCGTCGTCCACCCCGGCGGGCACCTTGACACTGATGTGGGCCGTGCGCTGGTTGCGCCCCTTGCCGTGGCAGGTCTCACAGGGCGACTGGATGGTGCGTCCGCGCCCGCCGCAGGCGGCGCAGGCCGTCACCATGGCGAAAAAGCCCTGACTCACGCGCACCTGACCCGACCCGCCGCACTGGGAACAGGTGACCGGCTGGGTGCCCGGTTTGCAACCCGAGCCCTGGCAGTCTTCGCACGTCTCAAGCCGCTTGACCTTGATATCGGCGCTCTTGCCCTGGAAGGCTTCCTCGAGTGTGAGGTCCAGGTTGACGCGCAGGTCGCGCCCGCGCGCCGCCCGGTGCCCCCCCTGGCGGGTCTGCGCCCCCCGGAACCCCCCGCCAAAGAACGACTCGAAGATCCCGCCGAAAATGTCGTTCAGGTCTTCCGAATGGGTGAAATCGTCCCAGGAGAAGTTCCCGTGGCTGAAACCCCCATGAACGGCCTCGTAGCCGTAGCGGTCGTAGCGGGCCCGCTTGTCCGCGTCCGAGAGGACCTCATAGGCTTCCGAGACCTCTTTGAAGCGGCTTTCCGCCTCGGGATTGTCGGGATTGCGGTCGGGGTGAAACTTCAGGGCCTGCTTGCGGTAGGCTTTCTTGATTTCGTCGGCGCTGGCGCCGCGTTCCACGTCCAGAATGCTGTAGTAATCTTTTCCTGCCATTGTGTGTGACAAACCTCGGATTCCCCGGCTCCCTTTCCGTTGATTGAAAGAGCCTGTTGCCTCTGCGCTGGACCGCTCCACATCCGGCGGTCGAAGATACAAACCTTCACCTCTGGAAGCAACGCCCCCAGATCCAGCTCTTTCCTACTATGCACACCCAGCCGTCAGGCGCAAAGGAAAATGTCCTTGATCGAGCAGAGAAAATGGTTAGAGTAAGAAATGGTTTTCGCGCGCGGGGACTTTCCGACTCACGGCGGAAACGTCCGGGGGGAAACGAAGTCTCGGGCAGAGAAAGGTCCGTCGGCTGCCATGAACGTCGAGACACTCAGCAAGATGGGAACCATCCGGCATTACGCCCCGGGGGACATTATTTTCCTCGAGGGCGATCCGGGTGACGAAATGCACATCATCCTGCGCGGGCAGGTGGATATCATCATCAGTTCGCCCCGGGGGCCCAAGACGGTTGCCCGGCTCGGGCCGGGCAGCTTTTTCGGCGAAATGTCCATCCTGGAGAACGCCCCCCGCTCCGGTTCGGCCCGCACGACAACCGAAACCTTCACGGTGGCCATCCACCGTGACAAGTTCATGGCCTTCATTCAGGCGGAACCGGAAGTCGCCTTCCGCATCATGCAATGCCTGAGCCAGCGTATCCGCCGCCAGAACGACATCGTGTACGAGAAGAAGGCGCGCTGTCTGACCCAGCTCGAGATTGACGACGTGGACGAAATCTTCTCGACGCGGTTGCCCGGCAAGAGTCATCCCTGATCCATTTTCCGGCCGTGCGGTCTTTCTCGTCTTGACGGGGTTTGTCTCGGGAACTCCTGATTGCCTATATGACCTTGGGTTTATTGAACGCCCCTCTTCGGGCCTTCCCCTTTTCTACGACGCGGAACTTCCCGGCATCCCCCCCCCGAACGACAACCTCGCAATTCACCGGAGAATGAGGCGTTCCTGGGACTTGCCGCCTCCGTCCGGAGGAGTTGTGTTTCAGGGGTGAGCTTGTCCGGGTCGGGTCCAGGCCAGGATTTCCGCCTCGAGGGCGAAGAAACGTTCCTCGGCCAGCGCGAGGGCCTGGATGATTTCCGGAACGTGGGTCTTGCGGCGTATGGCGTCGTCGAACCGTTCGCGCAGGGTCATGGGTTCCTGCGCGAACCGCAGGTCGGCGTAACACACGATCTTCTGCTCGAGCGTCTGGGGCAGGAGGTGAGGCGCTTCCTCGCCCTGCAGGAGGTAGATCTCGTAGAGTGTGCCGTGCATGACGATTTCCGCCAGTTCCGGCAACCCCTCCTCTTTCAGAATCTCGACCGAGTTGTGCTCGTGGAGGCCGGGACGGCTGCGCCCGATGTCGTGGAGCAGCGTGGTCAGGCGTACCTTTTCCGGGTCCAGGTGAAGGCCGGGGTACGCCTCGAGGATCTGGCGCGCCAGCTGCCACGCCACTTCGGCTGCGCCCTGACAGTGGTGGATGATGTTGGGGTGGACGTGGTGCTTGCGGAGCAGCGCCACGCCTTCGTCGTAGGAAATCATGGGAGTGGGAAACGCTCCTGTACTTCTATCTCGTAGTGGCGACACGAATTGCATACATTTTAGGGACGGGAAAAAGCGCCCCAGAGGGGCGCGGGTGAGTAGCCGGTACCCCTCCGGGGTACTTTGATTGGGTTGCGGCAGGCCTCTGGAGTAAATTCCGGGGGATGCCGTATTGCGATCGGCATCCCCCGGATTGTTTTGAGGAGGCAAAGACTGGGGAATACCCTTCAGCGCAGATTCACTTTCAGGCGGGCAGAGATGCCCGCCCACCCAGTCACGCCCCGGCCGGTTCGCGTTCGAGTTCCTCGCGCAGGACCGCCAGCGCCCAGTCCATGTCTTCCTGGCTGACGTTGAGGGGAGGCAGGAGCCGGACCACATTGCCGGCGGTACAGTTGATGAGCAGCCCACGCTCTTCGCACCGGCGCACCACATCGGCGCCGGGACGATCCAGGCTCATGCCCAGGATCAGGCCCAACCCGCGCACCTCGGTGATGCAGGGGATGACGCCCACCCAGGAACGAAGGGTTTTCAGAATCGCTTCACCCATTTGAGCCGCGCGGTCGGCCAGTTTTTCCCCGAACAGGATCTTGCAGTAGGCCACTCCACCCGCCGCCGCCATGGGATTGCCGATCATGGTCCCGCCGAAACTGCCGGGAGTGGCGACCTCGGTCAGTTTCTCGTTGGCCAGAATGGCGCCCGCCGCCAGACCGCCCCCGACTGGTTTCGCCAGCGTCAGCGCGTCGGGGATGACGCCGAAGTGCTCGTAGCTGAAGTTCTTGCCCGTGCGCCCGAGACCGGTCTGGACCTCGTCGAAGAGGAGCAGGAGGCCCGTGCGCTCGCGCAACTCGGCCAGCGTGTCCATGAACGCCTGCGTGGCGGGATAAACTCCGCCTTCGCCCTGAACCGGTTCGACCAGAATGGCGCAGATTTCCTTCTCATGCGCCTTGACCAACCGGCGTATTCCGTCGCAATCGTTGAAATCCGCATAGCAGAACCCGGGCATGAGCGGCTCGAAGCCCTTGTGGAACTTCTCCTGCCCCGTGGCGGTCAGGGCCGCCAACGTGCGGCCGTGGAACGAATTGTTGAACGTGACGATGGTCCGCCGCTCGGGTGCGAAATGCTCATGCGCGTACCGCCGGGCCAGTTTGATCATGGCCTCGTTGGCTTCGGAGCCCGAGTTGGCGAAGAACACTTTGCCGCCAAACGAGTTTTTCTGGAGAAGCTCCGCCCACTCGATCTGAACCGGGATGTAGTAGATGTTCGTGCAGTGGATCAGGGTGGCGGCCTGTTTCTGAATCGCCTCGACGATGGCCGGGTGGCAATGGCCCAGATTGTTCACCGCGATACCGGTCAGAAAGTCCAGGTATTCCTTCCCCTCGACGTCCCAGACACGCGACCCTTTCCCATGCGAGAGCACAATTCGGCGTCGCCCAAAACCGTTCCACGAACACGCTTCGTAGCGGGCGATCCAGTTTTCGGTCTCGGTGTGGGGCCGGGAGTTGCCCGGCAGGTCTTCGGGTGACATAAATGCGCCTTCCTTTCGCCACGGTCCACTTTCCGGGTGTCCGTGCGTCGTAAAATGGGGTTTTCTATGTGCAAATGTGTAACAATTGCCGTTTTCTCAGTTGGCGGGTCCGACGATGACCTGGCGCGCCAGCCCCTCGCCCCGGCTGTAGGTCTGGATGCCCGGCATGTCCTTCAGGATCGTGTGGACGATCTTGCGGTCCAGCGAATCCATCGGATCGAAGTCCTCTTCGCGGCCCTTTTCGATGGCCATCTTGGCCAGCGTGGTGGCCACGCGTTTGAGGCGCTCGACGCGTCGCAGGCGGTAGTGGCCCGCGTCCACAAGGATCAGGGGCATGTCGCGCCCGCCCAGCCGGGCCATGCGCACCACCAGGTGCTGGAGAGAATCGAGCGTCTCGCCCCGGTGTCCGATCAGGTTCTCGGGGTTCGAGCATTCGATACTGGCGATCACCATGTTCGGCTCGCAGAGGGTTTCGACCACGGCGTCCTCAATATCCATCTTCTTCAAGAGCGCTTCGAGGGTGGTTTTGACCTGCTCGGCCACGTAATCGAGGCGCACGCGGACGTTCATCTGGACATAGGGCCGCGCCCCGGCCAGCAGGTCGTCCTCTTCTTCCGTGGACCACTCGATTTCCAGGGCTTCCTCGGGCAGTCCCAGGCGTTCATAGGCCTCGCGGGTCGCTTCTTCCCGGGTTACCGCGGTGATTTGAATGAAAGACATATATTGTATCCCTCCAGGGTCGTAAGATGCTCCGTAACGCCAGACACGCGGCCTCCCGACTGTTTTTCACGAGCGGCGGGTCCGGCTTTTCTCAAAACGGAAATCCCGCGCCCGGCCACCAGGCGCCAGGAATCCCGTGAAATCAGGAGAAACCCCCTGCGCCTTTTCAGACGCAAGAATCCCCTGTATCGTATCAGTATGCGAAAAAACAACCCTCTTTACAATGTAAAAATGGAAGCAAATCCGTCTGGCG
>DAOPYU010000279.1:0-6153 GCA_035353095.1 Candidatus Sumerlaeota bacterium
GCCGAATCCAGATTCACCAGCAGATCGCCCGCCACGGCCACATCCGTCGCCGAACCGCCGAAGCCCACCAACGCCACATCCACCGACGCATTCGTCGCGTTGGTCGTGATGGTCAGATTGGCCCGCTTGACACCGGCCGAGGTCGGACTGAACACCACCTGCACCGTCCGGCTTGTACCGGCCAGCACATCCGTGGTATTCACCGGCGTGACCAGCGCAAACTGGTCGGCATCCGTCCCGGTGATGGCAAATCCCGGCGCCGTAAACACCAGCGACGTCAAGCCGATGTTCTGAACCTCGATCGTCTCGGGCGCCGTTGTCCCCGACACAGCCTGAGCCGGGAAGACCGTACCAGCGGTCGGTTTGACCACCTTGACGGTCGGCGCGGCGTAATTCGGCGCATCCGCCACATAGTTGTTCAACACCTGCGCGGCGCTCAACTGCCCCGAGTGGACACGAATCCGTCCCAGAGAACCCGAATAGCTGATCCCGGCATTGGCCGTACCGGCCGCCTCGATCGCCGTTCCCAGGTACATCGGCATCGGATACCCATCCGCTTCCGCATGGATAGCCAAGGTCTTCTTTTCCTGATTGTTGAGCACACCATCCACATACACCTTTTCAGTTCCCGGCACGCCCCCGGTCGAACCGCTGTAGGTCACCACGATGTGGTGCCACTGCTGCGCAGCCGGAGCCCCGCCCAGATACCCCATGTCGGGCGTATCCCAGTGGGTCGTGGCGCCGAAATCGGGGCTGGAGCCATAATTCACCTGAGCGGCGGTCCCAGCCGGTCCCCCGCGAATCGCCCAGCTCACCAGCACTTCTTCCGACGCGATGGCGGGATTCATCGCCCAGACCTCGAAGGAGTAATCCTCGCTGCCCGTAATGCTCGCCGGCGTATACCAGTCCGACAACAGATAATCTCCCGTCCCCGTCGGGTTGACAAACTTGACCTGCCGGATCCCCGCCACGCTTTCCACCGAGGGCAGATCGACCAAGGGCGTAAAGTTCCCCCCGAGGGTTCCCGTGTTGGCCCAGGCGGCCAGCGGGCCGTCGGACAAACCACTGGGATCGAGATTCACCAGCAAATCGCCCGCCGTCTGAACCGTCGCCGTACTGCCCCCGAACCCGATCAGATCCACCGAAAGCGGATCGGCATTGCTCTGGAAGGTAATTTGAGCCGCCTTGGCGCCCGCCGCATCGGGATCGAACGCGATCTTCACCTCACAGGTCGCCCCCACCGGCAACGAAGCCGGCGGCGGCGTCACCACGCTGAACAGCGCCGAATCGGTCCCCGAAAGCGTGAAAGCCGGGTTGGCAAAGACGAGCGTGTTTTCGCCCGAGTTGCGCAGGGTCAGCGTCTTCTCGACAGAGCCTGCATCCAGCGCCACCGATCCGAAACTCAACGAAGGCACGGCCGGGGAATCCAGCGCCAGAGCCGGGAACATGTAGTCGCCCTTCTCGAACATGTAGTTGCTGAACACCTGGTCGGCGGTCAACTCGCCCCCGTGGAACCGCACGGCCGCGATCGAACCGGTGTACCACCAGCCCGAAACAACGGCATCCAGCCCCAGAGGATCATTACCCGTGGACCCACCCAGCATGATCGGCATCGCCTCCCCATCGCCGGGAACCTGGCCATGAATATTCAAACTCATCGTCTTGCTGTTGTTGAGCGCGCCATCCACATAAATCTTCAACAGGCTGCCCGCGCCCCCGGCATAGGTGATGGTAATCTGATGCCACTTGCCCTGCACGGGCGGGGTGGCATTCAGATAACCGCAGTCGCCCGCGCCCCAACCGCCAAACGCGCCCCAGTTGGCATTGCTGCCATAGAGCAGGGCGGCATTCTTGTTCTCTTCGCCCCGGTTACTCCACGTCACCACCTGCTGTTCGTCCGGAACGGAAGAATCGAACAACCACGTCTCGAGCGACCAGTTGCTGTCTCCCGTGAAATCAGGCGTGGTCAGGAAGTCCGACTTCAACCACGTCGTATTGAACGTGACCGCCTTCACGCCGTTCACATTCTCAACCGTGGGATAGGCCGCCGAGGGATTGACAAACTCGCCCCCGAGCGTGCCCGCGTTCGTCCACGTTTGCAACACCCCCGCCGTCAGGTTCTTCGAGTTGAGGTTCACCAGCAGATCGCCCGCCGTGACCAACGCATCGGGTTTGCCCCCCAGACCCGACAGATCCACCGTCGTGGGCAGCGGACTGTTGCTGCTGAACGCCAGCTGCGCCACATGGTTGCCCTTCACGCTCGGGTCATAGGCCACCTCGACCGTACGGGTGGTCCCCGGCGCCATCGGCGTCGTGTCGAAATTCTGCGTCACGATCACAAACTGATCGGCATTGGCGCCCGTCAAAGACACGGCCGGCGTATTGAACGTGATGTCCGCCGTCCCGTCATTCTTGACGATCACCGTCTTGGCCGCCGTCTGACCGTCTTCCAGCGGCATCATCCCGAAATTCAACGCCTTCGAGGCCGGTTCCGTCACCACCAGCACGCCCCCGAGATAGGGCGCCTTCTCCGTATCGTAATTGGCCTTGACCTGTTCCGCCGTCAACACATTGTCATGAATGCGGATCTTGGAAAGTGAACCGGTGAACCACTGGTTGTCTGCAATCGCATCCAGCCCCAACGCATCTCCATTCACGGCCCCACCCAGAATGACCGGCGTTTCGACCGTGTCGCCCGGCCCGTGGATATTCAGGCTTTTCGTAGCCTGATTGTTCTGCACCCCATCCACATAGATGGTCAGGGTCCCCGTCGCGCCTCCCGTATAGGTGTAGGCGATGTGGTGCCAGATTCCCGCCGCCGGCGCGATGGCCTTCCCATAACCCAGGTCTCCGGCGCCCCAGCCCGCAAAGGCGCCCCAGACGGGCGCCGTGCTGTAACAGCAGGCTGCATTCATATTCTCTTCCCCACGCTGCGTCCAGGTAAGCATCCCCTCATCGGCCCCGATGGAGGGATTCTGCGCCCAGATCTCCACCGACCAGTCGCTCTGGCCGGTAAATTCAGCCGCCGCGAGGAAATCGGACTTCAACCAGGAACCCGTAACAGGTGCCG
Organism: Candidatus Sumerlaeota bacterium; assembly: GCA_035353095.1. GTDB lineage: Bacteria > Sumerlaeota > Sumerlaeia > UBA8349 > UBA8349 > DAOPYU01. Next base: position 3,071 of record DAOPYU010000279.1, read on the forward strand.
TTTCGGTCAAGGCAAACGTCACCGCCTTGACCCCCAACACATTGCCGACCACAGGATTCTGAGTTGACCCCCCAAAAGTTCCTCCCAACGTCCCGGTGTTTGCCCAGCTCGTCAACTCACCCACCGGCAACGCCGAGGCGTCCAGGTTGACCAGCAGGTTGCCTGCCGTGACGATATCGGCCCGAACCGCCGACGCAGCCGCCACGCACAGTAGAACCGCCACCAAAGCCAGTCTCAGTACTCGATAATGACTCGTTCGCATGTGATACCCTTCCCTTCTCTAAGAAAAATATGTACTCACCCCATCCGCCCAGACAGGGAGAATAAAACCGTCCTTCAGTTTCCCACTCGAACAGACGGATTTTTCCCAATCAGATCTTCGCCTCGTTTAAGTTCAAAGCGAAATATTGCCACAACCCCACTTTCATGGTGTCTTGTTTTTTTTAACCGCCAGATTTACATCCCAAGATTAACGGTATCTTACACGTGATAGCGTGTCCAGAAAAAAATCGCAGACGCGCATCTTTTTTGCGCGCCAATCGAGCAAAACTCACCACGGCTCGGCAAGACAATATTCCCGCAAATAAGATAACACAAAGAAACCACCTTCTGATAAAAGGGCGATGCAAATGAAATAAACGATCCCCAAAAGAGATTCTTCGGCGAATCTTTCAACCGTTCCGGAAAAATACCGGCTTTCAGAGACCCTCGATTCCCCCCGTCTCACCACTCTGGCCGCATCTGTCCCTCTCCCCCGGGGCCTCTGGCGTCCCCCCGGCCACCGGTCCCTGTCCCTCCCCGGCAGCCTCACGCGCAATTTCAGCGAGCATCTTGCGGTCCGCCTTGCTCAGTTCCACCTTTTCGATCAGATCGGGCCGGACCCGCAACGTCTTGCGAAGCGCTTCCTTGCGTCGCCAGGCCTCGATCTTCGCGTGGTGTCCCCCCAATAGAATGGGCGGCACGGCCAGATCGCGAAACACTTCCGGGCGCGTGTAGTGCGGGTGGTCGAAGATGCCGGTCATGTGGCTCTCGTGAAGCGCCGATTCGTCGTTGCCCAACACCCCCGGCAACAGGCGCGCCACGGCGTCCGCCACCACCGCCGCCGCCAGTTCCCCCCCCGTCAACACATAGTCGCCAATCGAAATCTCGCGGTCGAACAGGGTCTCGCACGCGCGCTGGTCCACCCCCTCGTAGTGCCCGCAGACCAGGATGAGCCGCCGGGCGTCCCGGGCCAGTTCACACGCCACGGCCTGACTGAAAGGCTGGCCCTGCGGGGACAGGTACACCACCTGCGTCTGCGGAAACGTCTCGTCCGGCGCGCGCAGATCCTCCAGGGCCCGGAACAACGGCTCGCACTTGAGTACCATCCCCGCTCCGCCGCCGTAGGGCGCATCGTCCACAACATGGTGCTTGTCCAGAGCGTAATCGCGCCACTGCACCAGCCGGATTCCCAGCCGTCCGGCCTCCCGGGCGCGCCCCAGAATACTGTGCACCAGAAACCCCTCGAACATCTCGGGGAAAAGAGTCAGAATATCAATCTGCATACGAACCCGCACCACACCTTCTTCTGAACAATACCCTCGAGGACTCAGTCCTTCCCCCACACCATCACCAGCCGTTTGCCCACCCGCTCGACCGACACCTTGCACCCTTTGACAGAAAACGTCTGGCTGGGCGCCTGCAAATCGCCCAGGTCGCGCCGTCCGGCCAGAGACCGCCAATACGTCACCATCGCCTGCTGAAACTCCTTTGCGTCGGAATCCGTGTCCCACGCCGTCTCCCAGCAGAACCACCACGCCTTCTGATCCCGCCCATAGACCGCATAGGCGTCGTTGCCCCACCCGGCCGCCGCATCGCCGGCAATACCGGCGCCCAACCGATCCTCAAGCAAAGCCCGGATTCCGAACTCGCCCATTGTATTCACCCGCAGGCGCTTGAAACCCTCGGGAGCCTGAGGAATCCCCGGCTTCCACGCCCCTTTGCCCTCTTTATCCAGAAGCGCCAGCGGCGGCGCCGTCTCACGCGTCCCGAAATACTTCTCCGGGTGCAGCACCTCCTCGGTCGAGCCGGGAGGGCTGGTGAACAGGCGGACCCGCTCGCCCGCCCCCCGTTTCAGGGCCGTCTGCAGAAAAGCCTGCCCCTGAATATAAGGAAACAACAACTGCTGGCGGAAAAAATGCGGCGCATTGTTCAGGGCCGACTGATCCATCAGGAGCGCCTGGGGCAGGTCGCGCAAAAAGTTCCCCACCTCGTGCGCCACCACATACTCGTTCATCAGCAATGTCGCGTCTCCCTCGGCCAGGGTCGAAATCGAGAGCGCCAGATCGTCGTTCTCCTGCGACTCGATCCCCATCTTGCGCAGATCGTAGGTCTGGTCCTGCAACGCATGGCAGATCTCATGCGCCAGAATCGTCCGCGCCAATGCGCTCCCCTCGATGTCGAACCCCTCGCGCACAAACAACCGCTTGCTCTCCGGGTCGTACAGCCCCCCCACCTGTTCGTCCAACAGCGACTGAATCATCTTGACCAGATCCAGATCCTGCGGGATCACCTCGAGACTCTTCAGAAACTGCTCGAACCCGATCCGCTCGGCAGGCGGCAGCGACTTCTCGAACGATTTCTCGATCAGGCTCTTCAACAGAGCCGAGTCCAGATACCCCGACTTCAGCGGCGTCTTGAGGGAAAGTCCGCGCAAAACCGCCACCCGACCGGTCACCTCCTCGATCGTCTTCAACGCCGTGGGCGACTGGATTTCCCGGAAGGCAGGCGTACCGGACGAACCGGACGCGGCATCCGCCGCCCGACTCCCGGCCACCGGCAACAGCATCAAAACCAGCAGCACGACTCCGATCCCCATGGGAACGACCTCTCCCCCCCTTCGGTTCTTCCCCTGCCGCATCTTTCCGCCTCCCTTTCCGCCCATCCGGGCGCCGAATCGAGTGCAATCGCCTGCTCAGTCCCTAATCCTCTTTTCTCGTAACCCGTTAGCCATTCACTGTTCGGGGTTTTCCGAACCCCAATTTCTGTAGGGGCGGGTAATTCCCGCACCGTCGTACCAGAGACCGTAACCCGAACCCCAATGG
>DAOPYU010000280.1:0-6146 GCA_035353095.1 Candidatus Sumerlaeota bacterium
TTGGATCGGGTATTCCCAACCACCCCCCGGCTGAAGCCGGGGGCAAAGAAACGCCAGCTCAAGCAGGCGAAACCGAGTTCCCTCGGGCAAATGGGAAGAGCCGTTCGTTCGGAAAAACGCATCATTTCCTGTCTTTTTCCCGCTATTTCGCCAGACACCCCAGAGTCAGAAGGGCGTACCAGACATATTCGCAGTCGGGCGTTTCATCGGCGGCGTGGGGGCAGAAGCCGCCGCTTTCGGCCCAGAGCATTTCGACAAAATCCAGCGTTCCCGTCCGGGCGAACTCGACCTCGGCGCCGATCAGACGGAGCGCAAACAGGGCGGACGCCGTGGAGAGCAGGTCGGGCAGCGGGGCGCGTGGGTTGGCGTAGAAGCCTCCGCTCGGGTGGTAGCGGTCGTGCAGCCAGTTTTGAATGTTCGGGGCCGCCGGGTCGGGTTTCCTGTTGAACGCCTGGAGAATCACTCCGGCGGCGGACGTCACGGTGGTGGTCCCTTCGGCGGCGCCGGGGCGGTTGCCGTATCCCCCGTCCGCGGCCCGGTGCTTTCGGACACAGTGCGCTATCGCGTCGGGATTTTCGGGCGCAATCCCCAGATCCTCCCCAATCAGGAGGGCGATGAAGGAGGTGTAGATCGAGTCCTCGCCTCGTTCGGCGGCCTGCGCATTGGAGGCGTACCCGCCGTCCGGACATCGGCAGGTGAGCAGATGAGTCTGAATCTTTTCCTGCCCGGGGAGGGGATGGACCCGGAACGACTGGACCAGCCGGGCGAAGGCCTGATGGCCCAGCACTCCCAGTCGCGAGGCCAGCGCGGTCTGCCGCGCGAGGTTGGGCGTGGCGAGAATCCGTCGGCAACGCAACAGGCAGCCGAGGTGGACCAGGTCCAGTCCCTCCCCATCGCCGAAGGAGGCTAGATAGTGTTGGATTTCCTCGACAGGAAGATTTTCGCCCAACGCCAGGAGGCACCCCAGGGCAAAAGGCGCGTAATAGAGGTCCGATTCGGTGGATCGTCCCCGGAACCCGCCGTCGGGGTTGCGTTGTTTGAGAAGAAATCCGGCAATGGCCTTGCGGTCATCCGGGTCCAGATAGTGCCGGGCCCGAGCGGCCCGGTCGAGCAGACTGAGACTGATGGTCGTCATGACTCACGCTCCTTGCCGGGGACAGACGGTTTTTCAATCTCGGAATGGGAAAGCGTCTGCCGCCGGGACGGACCGGGTGAAGTGTTTTTCAACAGGCCCGCCCGAGAATTTTCCCCACCACGCGGCGCAGGAGACTTTTCAGATGAGCGTTCGTCAGGGGACTGAGGGAGCGCACCGCTTCGTTTTTGAAATGTTCGAGCAGTTGCCGGGCTTTCTCCTCGACTGCCAGTTCGCGGATCTGGTCGAGAAACTGCTCGTACACGGCCCGATCCGTCTGGCCCGCGCACCAGACCGTTTCGATCAACTGGCGTCCGGCGGGTGTGGCCTGTTCATGGGCCAGTGCGAACAGAATCGAGGGACGCATGGCGTGGGCGTCACCGTCGCCCGCTTCGCTGTGAAAGTCGTCCAGGTCATCGCGGATCTGGAATGCGATGCCGAGCGCGTCGCTGAAGCGTTTGAGGACCTGACAGACCTCGCCGTCGGCGCCGGCGGCGATGGCGCCGATCTGGAGTGCCACATCGAAGGCCGGGGCGGTCTTGAGACGGAAAATCTCGATCACCTCGCGCGGCGTCAGGGGGTGGGGCGCGCGCATCCAGCACAGTTCTTCCCCCTGACCCAGGCAGAGGGTCCGGTGCCCCAGGACGGCCACCCGTACCAGTTGTTCAATCTGTCCAGAAGGCATCCCACACTCGGCAATCTGGCGGTACCCCTCGCCCAGCAGGAAATCCCCCACATTCAGCGCCACGGGAATGCCGTCGCGGCGGTGGAGCGTGACCTCGCCGTAACGCACCGCGTCGTCATCCTCGATGTCGTCGTGAACGAGCGAGGCCTTGTGGAAGCATTCGACGGCGACGGCCAGCCGTCGGGTGGACTCGGGAACCGGCGTCTCAACCCCCAGCAGCGCCTTATAGACACAGACGGCCAGCAGGGGCCGCCAGCGCTTGCCCCCTTTGCGCAACCATTCGATGGCGATTCTTTCGGTCTGCGTGTGACTGGGATGAAGAAGCGCATCCAGTTCGCCGGTTTCAAACCAGTTGCGGATCTGGGTCCGCAGTTCGTCAATGTCGAGCCGTCCGGCCCACCCTTCCTCCGAACGGAGACGGATGGCCTCGCGGACCCAGTCGAAGTCGGTCCGGGTGCTGTCGCATCCGGTCTGATAGAGGGGAATCGCCAGACCGGGGATGGCGTCGGCGGCCATGTAGGGAAAGGACCGCTCGAGCGTCGAGAGGCAGCTGACCCCGATGACGGCGTCCACCCGCCCCTGTTCGAGGAGTTTGGTGACCACGGTCGTCCCCTCGGCGATCAGGACCACATAACCGAGGTTCTCGGCTTCGGCCTGCAGGTCGCCCGTGGCGCACTGGCCGCATTCCTCACACAGGAGGCCCATCTCGTCCATCGGCGCTTGACAGACTCCCCGCGTGCGCAGACACTGGGGCAACATCAGAATGCGGCGGTCGTAGGGGACGGTGGCGATGGTGTCGCGCCAGACGCGGTTGCTCAGCAGCACCATCAGGTAGCTGTGGTGGGCCGGATCGGCCTGCGCCGCCTGGGCGATGGCCGTGGCGTGGGCGGTCAATTCCTCCATCGAAAGCGGGGGCACCAGGTGGCGCCGTTCGACGTATTGCTCGACGGCCAGCCGCAGCCGCAGCCGCTCGGCCCGTTCCCGGGGAACGGCCAACCGGTCGGAGTCCGTCTCCTCCGGATGAGCCGCAATCGGGACCGACTCGATCCGGGCGGGTTGCCCGGGGTGCGATTCCTGAGAGGGGTCTTTTCGCAAGGCGTCCATCAACCGTACGCTCCAAATCCAAAGAACCAGAACTTTTTGGCCAGACGATAGGCCCAGTGTTTTTCCGGGATTTCTTCGCCCGGCAGGTGGTGACTGGGCCGCACGTCCATGCGGGCCAATTCGTCAAAAGCCGTCCCACGCCCGCTCGAGTCCGACGCGCCGGACTCTTCCAGAAAGCGTTTCAGAAGAGCCGGGTTTTCCAGAATGATGCACCCCTGGGTCGTCTTCGAGATCTCCCGGCGGAACCGCGACAGAAACTCCGAGTCGGCGAAAACCTGTTCCAGATTGCGTCCGTCTCCCACGTTGTCTCGCGCGAACTGCAACGGGGGGCACGGCTCAATGTCGCCCGACGGGCTGATGTGGTGCGCCATGCCCACCACGGCCGGACAGAGCGCCCCGCCCTGCGCGTCCCAGTAGGCATCCACCACCGCGATCGGCAACCTGGCTCGAATATCCACAATAAAGCGCCGGACCGCAAGCACTTGTTCTGCGGTCAGCGCCAGTTCCGGCGTGGGGCGGGGCCCCACGGGGCGGTAGAGGTAATACCAGGCGTAGTGGACCCCGCGCGCGATCATCTCGCGCAGAAAACGCTCGGTGGCCAGGTCGGCCACGTTCGACTGGCACAGGCTGGTGGCCACGCCGGTGATCAGTTTGTGTTTCCGGCACGCCTCGACCCCGCTGAGGGTCCGTTCATACACACTCCGTCCCCCGCGCCGTTCGTCGCTGACCGGCCCGAGTCCCTCGACACTGATGAGGGGACTGACGTTCCCCAGCCGGTTGAGCTCGCGCGCAATCGAGTCGGTGAGCAGGAGGCCGTTGGTGAACAGCAGAAAGTAGGCGTCCGGATGGCGGCGGAAGAGTTCCAGCACGTCGGGGTGGAGAAGCGGCTCCCCGCCCAGAATCCCGAAGAAGTGGGACCCCTGAAGTTTGCAGGAGGTGACGATGTTGTCCATCGTATCGAGGCTGAGTTGTTTGGGCGGGCTGGAGGGAGTACACCAGCATCCCTGGCAGGAAAGGTTGCAGTTGTTTGTGACGGACAGAAAGAGGAACGCCGGGAAGAACTGTCCCTGCTGGAGGCGTTTCTCGAATTTCTGGACGGCGCGCATCCCTTTCCAGCCGAAATCGTAAAGAAACTTCCACAGCAGGCGCGGCTGTGTCTCGGTGAGCAGGCGTCGGGTCAGAGCCGCGATCATTGGGGGGGGGATTCCTTGTCTTCGCGTTCGACCCAGGCCTGGCGTTCGGCCCGGGCGCGTTCGTCGTCGCGGTTCTTGAGGCGGCGCGTGGCGTTGCGTTTGCGCCGTTCGAGCAGGGCGGCGTAGGGGTCGGCGCCCAGGATGGATTCGACATTGACCTGAATGAGATTTTGCAGGGCGTTTTCGTCGGTGATTTCGGCGCCGTTGATGGGCGAGTCCCCCACCTTGGGGAAAACGATGGCCGCCTGCGGACAGATGCGCGCACAGGCCGGACAGTAGGTCTTGCATCCCGACGGATTCGTCACAGCCACCTGTCCATCTGCCCCCTCTTCATAAACGCCGAACAGACAAAAATTAAGGCACTGTTTACAATTCGTACACCGCTCGCGATCCAGGACGGGGAACCAGGGCATCCACTCGCCGTCTTTCTCGGGAAAAGGCTGGGGAAGTGGGGATTGTGTTGAATCGGGTGGCGTGTCGTTCGGTACAATCGCCTGGAGTATTTCCTCGGCGCTCTGCTCGCGCAGGTTGTAGAACCGGGTGGTCTCGGAACAGGCGATCCCGGCGTATCGCAGCAGACTGCGGACGGCGCGAGGGTAACAGGCGACGACGATCAGATCGTCCTTCTGGGCCAGAAGATCGGTCAGGAGCGGGTCGCGCCGGGAGGCCAGCAGGCACAAATCGGCCACGGAGTGGACCTTCTGTCCCGTGGCGTTCAGGCTATCCAGAAGTTGCCGCCGGGAGGTTTCCGGCAAAAGATCGGTGTAGGCGCAGTGGCAGAATAAAACCGGCATGCAGTCTCGCAACGTTTTCAGTCCTGGGCCCGGGGGAGTCACGTCCCCCACCGCCCGCAAGAGACTCCTATTATCGAAAGAGATCGGAGAAATTGCCAGACAATTTTCCTGAGGCCGAGTTTCCGCCCCCGCCTTTTCCCCGTACTCACTTTCCGTTCCGCAATCCAGAGAGACTTTCGAGGGCCAGCGCCAGCGCCTGGGTGCCACAGCGGCCGTGCCCCTGCGCCTCGAGCGCGACATACAACTGGTGGACCAGCGCCAGACCGGGCAGTGCCAACCGCATGGCGCGCGCCTCGCGCAGGGCAATCCCCATATCCTTGATAAAGTGCTCGACGAAGAAACCGGGGGTGAAGTCACGCTTCAGAATGCGCGGCGCCAGGTTTTCGAGCGTCCAGCACCCCGCCGCGCCCCCGCGAATCGAAGCGAGCATGGTCTTCAGGTCCAGTCCCGCCCGATAGCCATAGAGCAGGCTCTCGCACACCCCGATCATCGTTCCCGCGATGACAATCTGATTGCACATCTTCGTGTGCTGGCCCGCTCCGGCCGGACCCTGGTGGGCGATGTGGCGTCCGAGTTTTTCGAACAGGGGCAACACCCGCTTGAAAACCGCCGCCTCTCCCCCCACCATGATCGAAAGTGTGGCGTTGCGCGCCCCCACATCCCCCCCCGACACGGGCGCGTCGAGCGTTGAGACACTCCGCGCCTGGGCCGCCTCGAAAATCTCGCGGGCCAGACTCGGCTCGGTGGTGGTCATGTCCACCAGCACAGTTCCGGGCCGTGCGGCGGCCACCAGCCCCTGAGGGCCCAGATACACGGCGCGTACATCCTGCGGAAATCCGACCATCGTGAAGATCACATCGGCGGACTGAGCCACCGCAGCGGGCGAATCGGCCCAAACCGCACCCCGGTCCAGCAGGCCTTCGGCTTTCGCGCGGGTCCGGGTAAAGACGGTCAGGGGAAATCCGGCGGCCAGCAGGTGCCCGGCCATCGAAGCGCCCATGACGCCGACACCAATCCAGCCGAGGCGGGGAGTGGGGATGTTTTCAGAGTTTTCGGGAGGCGTCATGGGGGATTCCTTCTACAAAGAGTTGTGGTTTTTTTTCAAGCGGGCGGGGACGTCACGCCCTCCCAGGATGTGTGGGCGCCAGAGGACCGACTCTGGCAATCCCGCCTGGAAAAACAGTCACCCGTATTGAAGACCATCTCCCCCGGTTCTGTCAAGACTCCGGAACGGACAG
>DAOPYU010000281.1:0-6128 GCA_035353095.1 Candidatus Sumerlaeota bacterium
CAAAACAATTTCGGGGGAGAGGCCTCACAAGGGCCTCTCCCCCGAGTTGTTTTTTGGGGGGCGGGGTGGACGGAAATGGACGAGGTGGACAGTATGGACGGGGTGGACGGAACAGAGGGGGAAGAGGGGCGGAATGGACGGGGTGGACGGAACAAGGGGGGGAAGGACGGGGGAATGGACGGGCGGAGGGAGGGGAGACGGGGGGACGAGATGAGGGGAGGGACACCGGAGACCGTGTCGAGGCCGGGTGAGAACTGCATGGGCCGATCCGAGACATCCGTAGAACTGAGCGGAAGGGCGAAGGATACGATGCGGGATCGAGACACATTCTCATCTCAGCCGGAAAAACCCTCTATCGGGAAAGACTCTCTCCAGGGATTGAGGATACGGGTGAGAGACTTACAGGTCGAAGAGACGTTTAGACAATTCCAGAAATTTTGAAAATGGAAGCAGAGGATGAAAAACATCTGTTCGGGGGACATGGCCATTGAGGAAGAAGTACATCATGACGTGATTCCAGAAAATGAGAAGCAGGCTGATGGCGATCAGCAGAGATCTCTGTTTCTTGAATCGCTCAAGAAGAAATCCGAACCCCAGAGCAAACAGTCCGCTGACTACAATAAACTGTCTTGCTCCGAAGGAGTAACCCATCCACCAGACCTTCCAGGCGGCATAAACATAATATAGGACCAACAAGGGCACGCAGGCGCTTCTTATTCCAATTCCCGCCCGGGGACTGAAAACGAATAATAAGAACCCCCCCAATCCCAAAAGCGCAATGGGGGTCCAGTAGAACAGGCCATGGCACGTGGAAAAGAGGACTGAGAAGAAGACGGGATGGGTCCAGTTGAAACCGCCTCCATAGTAGTCTATCTCACCCGAAGGCAGTTTCCCCCAGATGAAATACCAGGGGACAAGTTGCAGAGAGGAAACCAGAACGAAGACGCCCGCTGAGGCGCTCAGCAGGACCATGTGAGAGAACAATCGGTTATTTGATTGGGCAATGGTCGCATTTTCTCTGGTCATTGCTTTCCAGAAAAACAAGGGGATGAGGTAGGTCATCAGAACCGCACATTCGATCCGCAGCAGTGTCAGCAGACCGATCAGAAACCCCAGCGTCATCCAGGTGAAGAGGTTGTCGCGCCGGTCTTCTATGCGAAATCCGAGAATCAGGATGAGGTTGAAGACGAAGAGCGACTGCAGGTGGGGATTGCAGGGAAAGTGAATGATCTGAAAGACCCCCTGGAAGGCGAGGAAGAAGAGGAACGTGGCGAGTGAGGCGAGTCCGGTTGAAAAGAACCGGTTCAGCAGGCGCCGGGTGGACTCGAAGGCGCATGTCCCCCAGAAGATGGCGCCGATCAGGACGGCGAACTGATAGGGGAGACTGTAGCCATCGGCCGCTATTCTCCAGATTCCCAATTTGTTGCCCAGGACGGTGGTACCGTGCGCCAGGGCAAAGAAAGGGACATGAAGGAGGGCGAATCCGATTCGGAAGCGGTTGAAAAGCAGACCGGTATGGGGGGATCGCGGAAAATTGAGCAAAGTGTCGCGGCCGTGGCCCAGGTAATTGAGTTCCCCGAATTCGTTCTCGAAGTTCAGGTCGTGGTCTATCCACAGGGAACGCAGAAAGGCATAGTAGCATTGTCCGTCGCTTCCGGCGATGGCGCCGTAGGGATATTCGTCCGTACGGGTGAAGAAAAGGGTGAAGGATTCCAGGGTCATGATCAGGACAAAAAGCCAGGGGCTGAACCGGGAAAGTCTGTTTTTCCATTTATTGGAGAGTCCGCCGGGACAGGCGAGGGGAGGGGTGTCGGGAATCTGTGTTGGGGATTGGGATGGATCGGACATGAGGACCTTTCTTTCATCCGCGCGGGGAACGGAAACAGGCGCTTTTTATCCATTTCACCTGACTGCCAGTCCGCTTCTATCAGAAGAACGGGTATCCATGCAACCCCAAACCCGGGAACGATTCGCTTGACTGTTTCCCGGGGGCGGGTAAGATGGAAAGAGGTGCCCGTACCTGTGGAAAATTGGGTGGCAAAAATGCCCCAATTTTTTCCTGAACAGGATGTCTCCGGCCTTCGATTCTGGAAGTATGGGTTTTATGTTCGATCTTCTGCGTTTTCTCTATCCCTACTGCCGTCGCTACAAATGGAAATACGTCTGGGGCGTGGTGACGGTGATTGTCACCAACGTCCTGATGGTTCGAGCCAACGTGCTGGTGGGGCGGACGGTGGATGCTATTTTTCGTCCGGACATGAGCGCCGCCGGGGTGGCGGGGAATATCGCCCTGATCGCCGTGTGTGTGGCGGTGGGGTCCATCAGCCTGTACATGCAGCGGATTCTGCTGATCGGCACGTCGCGGGTGATCGAGTACGAGCTGCGCAACGATTTTTTCGGGCACCTGATGCGTCTCTCGGCTTCATTCTTCGACCGCAGCAAAACGGGAGACATTCTGGCGCGCGCGACCAGCGACATCGAGCAGATTCGCATGGCTCTGGGGCCGGGAATTCTCTACCCGTTGACGGCGGTGGCGATTCTGCCGACGACGCTGTGGGCGATGTTTTCGGCCAGTTGGCCGGTGGCGCTCTTCAGTCTGGCGCCCATGCTGCTCCTGCCCCTGGTTGTCTCCCTGATGGCCAATCTGACCTACAAGCGGTCGCTGAAGGTTCAGGAACACTATTCGGATTTCTCGGGACGTATTCAGGAGTCCATCACCGGCATCCGGGTGGTCAAGGCGTATGTTCAGCGGGAGCATGAACTGGAAACGCTCAACGAAGGGAACCGGCGCAATGCCGCTTTGAATCTGGAACTGGCGAAGGTCAGCGCCGCTTTCCACCCGACGCTGATGACTCTGTTTGTGCTGGGGACCATCTCGATCCTCTGGAACGCGAACAATTACCTCACGGCAGACGCCGCGCTGGCGGCTTCTACGAAGATGCTGACCAAGGGCGATCTGTTGTCGTTCGTGTTGCTCTATCGCTATCTGTTCTTCCCGATCCTGCGGTTCGGGTGGGTGATCAGCGCGATGCAGCGGGCGGCGGCTTCGATGGTGCGGTTGCGCCTGATCTGGGACCAGAAACCGGCGATTCAGGATACCGGGGAGACGGACGTTTCCCTGGACCGGGTCGAGGGAGCGATCGAAATCCGAAATTTGACGTTTACCTACCCGAAGGCGATTCGGCCTTCACTGGTGGGGGTGAATCTGAAACTGGGCGCCGGTCGGACGTTGGGTATCGTGGGGCCGGTGGGATGCGGCAAGTCCACCCTGGGGCGTCTGATCGCCCGGTTATACGATCCACCGGAAAACACGGTCTTTCTCGACGGGCACGACGTGCGGCGCTACCCGCTGGCTGTTCTGCGAGGGGCGGTGGGTATTGTGTTTCAGGAGACCTATCTGTTTTCCGACACGGTCCGGGAGAACATCCGATTTGGGTTGTCCGCCGAGGTGAGTGAGGAGGATGTGGATCGCCGGGTGCGCGAGTCGGCCCGCATTGCCGCTGTGGAGGAGGAAGTCGAGCGCCTGCCGAACCAGTACGATACGATCCTGGGCGAGCGGGGGGTGAACCTTTCCGGGGGGCAGAAGCAGCGTGTCTCGCTGGCGCGCGCGGTGGCGAGCGGACGGCCGATTCTGATTCTGGACGATGCTTTCGCGAGCGTGGACACCCACACGGAAGAGCGTATCTTGCGGGGACTGCGCGATGTGATGAAGGAACGCACGACGATTCTGATCTCGCACCGCATTTCGACGGTCCAGTTGGCCGATGAGATCATTGTGCTTGAAGAGGGGCGGATCGCCGAACAGGGGACCCACGCCGAACTATTGAAGAAACGGGGACTCTACTACGACATCTACGAACGGCAATTGCTGGAAGAGTCGGTCGAGGAGGCCAATGGCCGATGAGCGCTCCATGGAAAGGGGCTGGCGCCCAGTATGAGGAGAGCGAGTTGGGCAAGGTGTTCGACGGCCGCCTGGCCCGGCGGCTCTGGGCCTATATGCGTCCGCATGCCCGGTGGATTGTTGTGGCGATCGGGCTGGCCTGCGGGGCCGCCGCGTTGCGGATCGCCGGTCCCTGGATTGCGCGTTACATCATTGACCATTTCCTCCCCACCGTCACGTCCGAAAAACGCCACGCATTGAATCTGGTCTGTCTGCTTTATGTGCTGGTGGTATTGGGCAACCTGGGGGTCCAGGTGGCGATGGGGTATATCACGGCGCGGGTGGGGCAGTCGGCTATCTATGAGTTGCGGCGCGATATCCTCGAGAAACTCCACCGTTTGCCGCTTCGCTTTTTTGACCGCACGCCTTCCGGGCGCCTGCTGACACGGACCACGAGTGACGTGTCGGTTCTCTACGAAATGTTCGGTCAGGGCGTGGTGGATATTTTCACGGATGTGATTTTGCTGCTGGGGATTCTGCTGGCGTGGCTGTTTTTCGACTGGCGTCTGGCCATTCTGCTGTTTCTGACCGGGCCGTTGCTGGCGATCACGTCTTACAACTTCCGCATCAAGGCGCGCACGGCCTACCGGGCGGTTCGGTTGCGCGTTGCGGCGATGAATGTCTATCTGTCCGAGGTGATCAATGGGATGGGGACGGTCCAGAGTTTCAACCGCGAGTCGGTCTGCCAGAAGCGCTATGCGCAGCTGAATCTCGAGTATAGCGACGCCCAGTTTGAAACAGTTCGCCAGTACGCGCGCTTTTTCCCGCTGGTGGACTCCATCTCGTTTCTGGCGATTGTGTGTGTCCTGGCCTACGGAGCCTGGCAGGTGGGCGGGGTGCGTTTCCACGGTGGAAAGCCTTTGACGCCCGGGGATTTCTTCCTGTATTTCCAATACATCAATTGGTTCTTCATGCCGATTTCGAGTCTGGCCGAACGCTACAACGTGTTTCAGGCGGCGATGGCTTCCTCGGAACGTATTTTCCATCTGCTGGATGAGCCCGAGGAAATGCAGGATCCGCCTGCACCCCTGCCGGTCGAATCCTTGAAGACCTCGGTGGAACTGCGCGATGTCTGGTTCTCGTACCTCAAGAAAGAGGGTGTTTCGGCTGTTGAAAAAAAGGAACAGGAGGCGGGAAGTCTTCTTTACGGGTTGGCCAATGGGAGTGAACAGTGGGTTCTGAAGGGTGTTTCGCTGCGGGTGAAACGCGGCGAGACGGTGGCGCTGGTGGGGGCGACCGGCGCGGGGAAGAGTACCGTCATCAATCTGGTTACACGGCTTTACGATGTTCAGAAGGGCGCGGTCCTGTTTAACGATCGAGATGTGCGTCAGTATGCTCAGGACGATCTTCGCCGACGGATGGCGGTGGTGTTGCAGGATGTGTTTCTGTTCTCGGGGACCATCGAGGACAATATCCGGCTGGGAAACCGGGAGATCACGCGCGAGCAGGTCGAACGCGCTGCGCGCCACGTCAACGCGCACACGTTTATTGAGCAGTTGCCCAAGGGGTACGACAACGAAGTGCTGGAGCGGGGCGCCACGCTTTCGACCGGCCAGAAGCAATTGCTGGCCTTTGCCCGGGCAGTGGCGTTCGATCCCGACCTGTTGATTCTGGACGAAGCGACGGCGAATATTGACACCGAGACCGAGGCGTTGATTCAGGACGCCTTGGCCAAGATCATGCACGAGCGCACCTGTATCATTGTCGCGCACCGTCTTTCGACGATCCAGAACGCGGATCGGATTCTGGTGTTCAGCCACGGGACGATCCACGAGGAAGGAACGCACCAGGATCTTCTTCAGCGCGACGGCCTCTACCGGAAACTTTATGAATTGCAGTATGCCAATCTGGAAAAATCCTGACGGGGTGATTGGCTCGTGGCGCGACCGGCGGGTTGCAGCGCACGGTTTCAGGATTATTCAGCCTGAAAACCGCAGTTGAGCGCCAACGGCGCGGATTCATAGAAGCCTGGGGCAAGCGTAGCGTCGCCCCAGGGAGGATGTCCCCATTTTCAAAAGGGCTGAAGGCCCGAACTATGAAAAAGAGAGGCTTATGGTTTCAACTGCGGTTTTCCGGTTCAGAGGGTTTCTCTGGGCCCCCCTGGGTGCGCTGGGCCATTGGGCTTCGCGCACTCTGAACCTTCAGGTAGATGAGGATCGCGGTGATGTCGGCGGGGTTGACGCCGGGG
>DAOPYU010000282.1:0-6103 GCA_035353095.1 Candidatus Sumerlaeota bacterium
AGCGCTGAAGCGCTGGGCTATTGTCAGAAGTCCCTGACGGGACTTGGGTCTGGAAATACCCGACTCCGTGTCATAAGGAAGATTCTTTCTGGCAAGGGCTATAAAACGGCGTTCGTTCTGGCGGAAAACACCGGAGACCGATCAGAAGCAGCGTTTCTTTTCGCTTCGCCCGCAGGACTTGCCGCAGCGGTAACAGATCTCGTTGTCCAGATACTTGTCGTCGAAGAACTGTACGAGGTTCTGCAGGGTGGTTTCGGCGATGTTGTGGATCGCCTCGACGGTGAAGAATCCCTGGTGGGACGTGATGAGCACGTTGGGAAACGAGAGAAGGCGCGCCAGGAGGTCGTCAGCGATCAGTTCGTCCGAGCGGTCCTCGAAGAAGTACTCGCTCTCTTCCTCGTACACGTCGAGTCCCGCCGAGCCGATCTTGCCGGACTTCAGCCCCCGGATCAGCGCTTTGGTCTCGATCAGTTTGCCTCGGCCTGTGTTGATGAGCATGACGCCGTCTTTCATCATTTCGATCGTCCGGGCGTTGATCATGTGTTCTGTCTGGGGGGTGAGAGGACAATGGAGCGAGATGATGTCGGAGCGCCGATAGAGTTCCTCGAGGCTGACGTACTCGATGCCGTTCTCGGTCGCGTAGGCCTCGTCGGGGTAGTTGTCGGAGGCGAGTATCGTCATGCCGAATCCCTTCAGGATGGCGATGAGGCACTTTCCGATCTTGCCGGTCCCGATAACCCCGGCGGTCTTTCCGTGCATGTCGAACCCGAGGAGGTTGTTGATGGAGAAGTTGCCGTCGCGCGTTCGGAAGTAGGCGCGGTGCGTCTTGCGGTTCAGGGTCAGCATGAGGGCGGCGGCATGCTCGGCCACGGCGTGGGGCGAATAAGCGGGGACACGCACCGTATGGACCTTGCCGTAGGCTTCTTTCAGGTCCACGTTGTTATAACCGGCGCAGCGCATGGCCACAACCCCGATCCCGTTTTGCGCCAACCGGGCGAGCACCGTCTTGTCGAGCGTGTCGTTTACGAAGGCGCACACGCCATCGAATCCGGCGGTGAGATCCACCGTGCTGCGGTCGAGGTGGGCCTCGAAGTATTCGATCTGGAAGCCGTATTCCCGATTGACCTCATCGAACGACCGGCGGTCGTAGGGCTTGGCGTCGAAGAAGGCGATTCTTTTCCCGGTCTGCATCTGGTTGCCTGTCCTTGCCGGGATTTCCATTCTCAAACGATTCATGGAACTCCCAGAATATTGTCCCCCGAGCTCTTCATAGAACGGGGGGTGTGTCACCTGAATTCATGATAGCGATTTGAGAAACGGCGGGACAAGGAGATTCTGTTGTTTCGATACGATCTCTGTCGTATTGGCCGTTGCCCTTTTGCCGGGCACATTTGTTTCGAGGCGAAACAAACGTCGGCCCAATACAAATTTTGCAACAGAATGTCTGGTTTATATTGATTTCTGGATTCGGTCCTTAATATAATAAAACAGTTGTATGAATCGAATGGACCTTTCTCTGCCTATCAGAGATTTCTATCCATTTCAACCAGGAGGACGAAGATGCAAACTCGTAACGTGTTTGTATGGGGAATCTGTTTCTGGCTTACGATTCTCCGAGTACAAGGGGGACTGGAACTGGATGTACAGGACTCGACACAAAAATTCACCGTTCTGGCTGAAAAGAATGGACAGAATCTCTCGGAATTAATCTTTGTCGATCTGAACGGAGACGGGGCCGACGAACTGGTTGTTTCCGGCGACGCCTCCTATGGAGGAGACGGGGTCGCGGAATTCTACATCCTGTTTTCGCATCGTGTTCGTCCGGAAAACAGTCCCTACGACTTGTCCACGCGTCCCGCCGACCGTCATTATGTAGAAAATGGAAGCGGCAAATTCAACGATTGCATTCGGTTGGCCAAGGGGGATTGGAATGGCGATGGAATAGACGACCTTGCCATGGCGGGCCGAGGCGCAAACGCCGCCTACATTGTGTTTGGCAACAAGAACTTTACATCGGCGACTCAGCAGACGTTGGGCGCCGATACCGTGGACGTTCTGATTCACGGTCAGGTGGACAAGAGTCTCGGTCAGGAAATGACCAGCGCCGATGTCAATGGCGACGGGAAGGACGATCTGCTGATTACCGACTCGGACAACCTCTATATTCTCTTCGGCGGTTCCTCTTTCAAGGATTACCACCAGAAAGCGATCTCGTCTTCCGTTGCCGATGTCACGTATTCCAACTGGGGCTCCACCCTGGGCGCGGGCGACATCAACGGCGACGGGCGCGCCGACCTCTTCATGGGGGGAGGAAACGACAACAAGATCTTTCTGGCGAAAGACAGTTATACCACGCACGCCATTGTGAGCAAAGCCGACATTTTTACGAAGAATTACGGTGGTTGGACCGGTCCCCCCTCCTTCAACGGTGCGGACTTGAATGGCGATGGGCTAGGCGATTTCGTCATCGTGGACGACGGGAGTTTCAAAACGCTCTGGGGACGTAAAGACTGGAAAACCCCGGTCACCTTTGACCTGGCAAGTACCTACAGCCTGTCCGTTTACTATGAAGGATACTATGGAGGCGACATGACGGCTTCCCGGGATATCAATGGGGACGGCATTCCAGATCTGGCAATCGGCGAAGATTACCTTCAGAAGATTCAAATACTCTTTGGGCGTCCCTACAAGGATGGTACCCAACTGGGGCGATTGGGAGCGCCTGCCGATACCGATATTCTCATCAACAATAGTGATTATCACTTCGGCACCTGGGTTGGAATAGGTAATGTGGACCATTCTCCGGTCCCGCAGGTTGCCTCGGGCGCGTGGGCCACAGGCAACAACTATGCCGGGCTTATCCAAGTCTGTTTCTTGCGCCCCGATGTCAAAAATCTGAAACTGGACCCCGTGGCGCCGACATCCTCCCAGGATTTGACCGCCACGTTCACGAACGGCTGGAAATCGGGACAGCAGACGCGTTGTGCCTGGTTTGTCAACGGAAACAGAATTCCGGGTGCAACCGGGACTTCGCTGGCGAGTCAGTATTACAAAAAAGAGGATGTCGTTTCCGTCGAAGTTCAGGCCTGGCTGCCGACTCTGCCGGCGGCTACAACGGCCACCGCTGTTACCACCGTCACGGTTGCCAACTCGGCGCCTCTGGCGCCCGGTCTGGTTTCGATTCTGCCGGTCAATGCCCGGGCGGACCAGGATCTTTCCACGTCGGTCACGGGGCTGGTGGATGTGGATGGCGATACGATCACGCTGAGTTACCGCTGGTTTGTGAATGGGACCTGGATCGGCACGGATTCCTCCCTGGAACACTCCCATTTCATCGCGGGTGACGTCGTTCGCCTCGAAGTTCGTTGTTCCGATGGTGTTACCACGGGACCCGCGACTTCGGCTCAGGTCACGATCCGAAACAGTCCGAACGCATTCAACGATGCGTATATTGACAGCATTGAGATGCCGGCACGGGTTTCCTTGTCGCAGGGTTTCAACATCCGGGTGACGGTTGTCAATATCGGGACCAGCGCCTGGGACGGCAGCGCAGGGTTCCGTTTACTTACCGGGGTTCAGAGTCCCGCCTCTATCCTGCCGGGTCGGATTGTCCGCCCGGGTGAAACGTATCAGTTCAACACCTACCATCGGGGGTTTTCGACCGAAGGGAATTATACCTTTACGTTCCAGATGGAGGAGGCGGGCACGGGAACCTTTGGCGATATCCTGGCTCAGGATATTATCGCCGGAAATGTGGACAATGCCGCAATTGTATCGGTTGTCATGCCGCCTGCGGTCCGGTCCGGAAATTCTTTCGAGATCAAGGTCACGGTGTGCAACATCGGCTCCTCCGTCTGGGGAAGCGCGTTCGGTTATACGCTCCGAACCGGTTTGCCCGAATGGCCCTCGATCCCGTTGACCGCGATTGTCAATCCCGGCGAGACCTATACTTTCTCATCGGTCTGTCCCGGTATTTCGACCGTTGGTCCGCATGAATTCGCGTTTCAGATGAAACAGGAGACCCGTGGCATTTTCGGAACACGCCGGAGTGGGACACTTCAGGTTCAACCCGATACGCCGGATCAAGCGGTCTGGCTGGTGCGGTAATCGGGCATGATTGCCGGGAAAAAGATATTCCCCCGATGGCTCAGCCGTCGGGGGGATGTCTTTTTTTTGGGGGGGGCGTTTCATTTCCGCGCACGCACAGGAAATGCAGGGAAAAAGGGCGCATTGGTGAATCCACCTCATAATCTTTCCAACTTTTCGGTCGGCGTGTCTGGGGGATAACGGGGGGACGCATCTCAACGAGACCGTGCCGCCAGACTTACCGCCTCGCGGGTCAGGGTGGTGATTCGGGACCAGTCTTGGGCGGCCAGGATCTTTTTGTCTGAGAGCCAACTGCCTCCGACCGCCGCGACGGCGGGGTGGGAAAGGTAGTCGGCCATGTTGGCCGCCGAGATTCCCCCCGTGGGGATGAACCGCACGCCCCGGTGGGCGTAGGGAGCGTGGAGGGCCTTGATCGTCTTCAGGCCGCCGAATGCGTCGGCGGGGAAAAACTTCAGGAGCGTACAACCCAGTTCCAGCGCCGCTTCGATGTCGGAAGGAGTGCAGACTCCCGGAAAGAAGGGCAGGTCCAGTTCCTGTGCCCGGCGGACGATTCGGGGGTTGAGTCCCGGCGCCACGGCGAACTGCGCGCCACAGGCCTTGGCCGCCTCGATTTCTTCGATTGTAGTGACGGTTCCCGCCCCCAATGCGAACTCGGGGAACTGTTCGGCCACCAGGCGTAGCGCCTCGCGCGCCGCCGACGTTCGGAAGGTGATTTCCGCCACTTCGAGCCCCCCGGCTTTCAGGGCCTGACACAAAGGGATGGCGTCGGCTGCGCGGTCGAGCGCGATGATGGGGATCAGGCGACCCTGTTCAATGCGTTGTGCGATCATGGTTTCGATCTCTCCTTGTGGTCTCATGCGGTCTATTGTCCCCAAATCATCCGAAGGAAAGCGTTCCTGCGCGCATCAGGCCAGAAATCGGGGCGGCAGAGAAGGAACGGGGGCGTCCCCGTCCCGTTCGGCGAATATCCGGCCTTCCCGGCAGTCGGCCCAGGTATTCTCAAACCACGCTTCGGTCGAGGGGAAGGGACGCGGCGAACCGGTTCCGGTCTGGAAGGAATCCGTGTCGCCACAGTAAAAGAGGGACAAGATTTCGTTTCGTAAGGCCGTATTCTCGGGTACGAATCGCCAGAAATCGTCCAGGGCGGGATGGGGCAAGGTACCGTGGGGTGCTGTGACCAGATAGGACCCGCGCGAACCGCCGTCCCGCTCGAGGAGCGCCCGGAGCGCTTCGAGGAAAGCCCGTTGAGTCAATGCGATCTCGCGGGTCTCGATCGCCTCCAGAAGTCCCGCCTCGCCGGGACACAATCCCTTTTTCATAAGTTCCTTCCACTCCGCCTCCGCTTCGGCCAGCGCCTGGTGAACACCGTCCAGGCAGCGGACCATCCCGGCGTGCCGGTTCATGCGTCGCTGGATGGAATGGCGCAGATCGGACGCGCCACCGGCCCGGGGGGCGGGCGATTTGAGGCGGGCCATTTCACCGACCCAATGTCCGACTGTATCCCGTGCAATCTCCGTAAACAATTTAAGGGACAGATTCTGTCCGTAATAAACATGGGCGATCCGTTGGGCGGCGCGCAGTCCTCCCACCTGTCCGGCGTTCAGGGCCGCGCCGCCGGGCCGTTTCACGCCGTGGGTTCCGGCCAGTTCACCGATCACGAAGAGGTGGCGAACGTTGGACTCCCACCAGCGGTCCACGGAGAACCCGCCGTTGCAATGCTGAGCGCAGACTTCGATTTCGAGCGGGGTGGCGGCCAGATCCACACCCCTCTGTTTGTAGAGGTCAATGCTGAGGGGGTTTGAATGGGCCAGTCGTTCGATGGGGGTGGGTTGCAGGGCGCCGGATTTCTGGAGATACTCGAGCGCTTCGGGCGCCAGGCCGTCGGGCGTGAAGGATGTCATGTGTTGCCCGGCGCGTGGGTTTTCCCGGAAGTCCAGGAACACTCGCCGTCCTTTTCGCAACGTTTCGTCCTGAACCAGAATGTCAATCAGCGACG
>DAOPYU010000283.1:0-6100 GCA_035353095.1 Candidatus Sumerlaeota bacterium
CCCTTCGGGATTCAAGAACAAACCCTATTCCTTTGAGTCTTTCAAAAAGTATCAGATAAGCAGCGAAGCCTTTTGCAAAAGGCTCTATAGATAAAACTGGCTCTTGTGGCAGTCTCTCTCAAGAATACTATAAATTCGGAAGATTTCCTTCTCCGGTGACGGCCTTTCTTTCCGGCAATACCGGGGAAGGGTGAGGTCCTCTTGTCTTCACCCCTGAAGCGGAATTCCACTGACCAGTCGGCGGAGGCTGTCGAGGGCGTGGTGCGAGGCGAAGTGGCGCACGATGTCGCGTCCGCTGGTGAAGCAGGTGCGGGTCACGGCGGTCCAGACGCCGTCGGACAGCTGGGCGGAGGCGTGGACCTTTGCGCCGTCGAGCGCGGCCAGGGCCGGAGCGTCGGCGCGCCAGGCCAGGCCGTGCCAGACCAGGCCGACCGGTTTTTCGGGCGTCCCGCCCGAGGGTCCAGCGATGCCGGTAAGAGCCACGGCCACGTCGGCGCCGGATTTCTTCAGCGCCCCCCGGGCCATCTGGCGGGCGACTTCGGGGCTGACTGCGCCGTGCTGCTGGAGCGTCCGGGCGTTCACGCCCAGGCGGCTCCGTTTGGCTTCCTGCGAGTAGGTGACCCACCCCTCGCGCAGAAACCCGCTGCTGCCGGGCACGTCGGTGAGGCGCTTCATCACCAGCCCGCCCGTGCAGGATTCCGCCACGGCGAGCGTGAGCTGGTGGTGGCACAGCAGGTGGCCGACGACCGACTCGAGCGTGTCGTCGTCGGTGCCGTAGATGGCTTCTGTTGGCACAAGCCGCCGAACCTTCCGAACCAATCCGTCGAGGCGCTGGCGTGCCTGGGCCGCCATCTGGCCGTGAACGGTCAGGCGCAGGTCCACCCGGGCCTCCCCGGCCAGGAACGCCAGGGTCCGGTTGGGATCGTCGCGGGTTTCCTCGGACAGGGCGCGCAACTGGTCGTTGAGAAGCGATTCGGAGACGCCGAATGTGTGCAACACCCGGATGCGCGTGAGGAGGCCTCCCCCATAGCGTTTCGCCAGAATCGGCTTGAGATACTGGGTGAACATCGGCTTCATCTCGCGCGGGGGACCGGGCAGCGCGGCGAAGAGGACCGGCGTCTGGTCGGACGCGGTGACCGCTTCCTCGAGGCAGAACCCGGGCGCGGTGCCCCATTCGTTGTAGAACGGGAGGGCATGCTCGGGCAGAAAACACTGGACGCGGTTGCTTTTCGGAATGAGGGTGCTGCGGCGGGCGAAGCGTTCCTCGATCATGGCCCAGGCCTTGGCATTCTCGACAAGGTGAACCCCGAAAACTTCCGAGACGGCCTGACGGGTCAGGTCGTCCTCGGTGGGCCCCAGGCCGCCGGTCATGATGACCACGTCGCAATGGGCGCTCAGGTGCAGCAGCGCCTCGATGATCAGGTTGGCGTCGTCGGGCGCGGCCTGGTGCAGCGTCACGGGCAGCCCGACGGTGGCCAGCTGCTGGCTGAGCCACTGCGCGTTGGTGTCGGGGTAGAGCCCCTGAAGAATTTCGGTGCCGGTGGACAGAATGCCTGCGGTGGGGTGGGACATCATGGAATTCCTTGAAGGGGAGGGGTTATTTTTCCGGTTTGGGCTCAATGGGTTTCGGTTCCAGGGCCCCGGAGACCACCTGGGCGGTCTGGGACGTGGCGGCGGCTGTGGTCTCCTGAGTTTTCGGGTCGGCCTTCGCGACCGTCGGCGCGTCCTGAATCTTCAACGCAACGGTGGGCGGGCGGGTCTTGTCCCAAGTCTTTTCGAGGCGGTCCACTCCCATGCTGTGGATGTAGGTGACGGGATACCCTCCCAGGGACCGTTCCAGGCGGACCGTCGTCGTGCCGGGCAGAACGGACTCCTTCGCCTGGAAGTGGATACGGGCGAACACGCCGGTCGGGAAAGGCCACGACCCGGCATTGCGGGCCACGCTGTAGCGGATCACCCCCCGCTGGTTGTCCGCATCGTTGTGGCGCATGAAATCGAACGGATAGGAATCGTGGAACGCGCCGTCCCAGATATTGACCCCGAGCTGGGTCCAGTTGTCCTCGTCTTCGTCCAGGACGGTCAGAACGCTGGGGTCAAACTTGACGGCGGCGCTGAGGGACTCGAACGCCGCCTGGTCGTCGTTGATCAGGACAAGGTCCACCCAGAAATCCTCGCCAGCGGCGAAGGTGGCGTTCTCAGGCGCCTGGAGTTGGATAGAGACTGGCGCATCGGCCTTGGTCAGAGGGGTCTGGCCGATCCAGCCCTCGATTGTCGAAGCCTGTTTCGGCATTTCGTTCGGCATGGCGGTGGCCAGGTCGAGCGGCAGGGTCCCGGTGGTACCCTTGTCCGAGGCGATTTCAGCGGGACGCTTGATGGAAATGGTACTGTCCACCACGCCATAGAAGTTCTGGTCCGGTCGTCCGAGGACGTTTTCACCGCCGCTCGAGAGGGCCGGGGCTTCACCCTTGGGAGGCAGGAGGAATCTGAGTTTGGTCGTTCCCGTAACGTCCCGACTGCGGAAACGCACCGTCAGGAGGTCGGCCTTGCGCTGGGTGGCGGGCGTATCGAAGCGGCCGGAGAACATCAATTGCCCCTCTTTGCTGCTATCCATCTGCACCGCCGTGTCGGGGTGCTGAGCGAACGCCTCGAGGGGGGTGGTTTCGTAACCGAGAAACTCCAGCCAGGGCGCCGCATAGGCCAGTGTAAAGCGAAACCCGTCAATTTTGTTCGAGGTGAGATTCTCCATCCGGACGGTGAGTTTGAATTCTTCCTGGGTCAAAACCGAAAGATCCAGATGGGACCGGGTATTCTGAGTCCCGTCCATGTCCTGAGTCTCGCCCACGAGGTAGAGAATCGCGATGTTTTCGGCCGCCGCGGCTCCGAACCCCTCGGCCATGGTGGCGGAAAACCCGGTCTGGCCGCCCTTCGAGGACTTCTGGGTGGCGCCGGGCGCCTTGCCCGTCAGGGTCTTGGGTTTCGCGGCGGGCTGTTTCGCCGCATCGCCTTCCTTGCCCGCGTCCTTGGCTTTGTTCTTGTCCTTGTCCTTACTTTTGTCCTTATCCTTGCTGGACGATTTGTCCTTGCTCTTGTCGCTTGAAGAAGACGATTTGTCTTTGGACGACGAGCTGCGGCGCGAGGAGGAATTCCGGTTTGAGGAACTATTGGCATCCATCCCATCGGCATTGTTGGACGAATTCTGGTTCGAGCGATTGGAGAATCGGTTCGAGCGATTGGACTGGGAATTCGACGAAGAGCCGTTCGACATTCCGGAATCGTCCTGAGAAGAAGACGAGTTGAACGCGGCCCGTGAAACGCCCGAGATCGGGACGACCAGACTCAGAACCAGCAACGCGACACGAATTTTATCGCGACAACGAAGAACGGAAGCGGGCATCGGAATCAATCCTCTTGCAGATGGTGACAACCACAGCTCGAGTGGTTGCGTTGCGCGGCGAACAGAACGGCCAGCGCGGTGGTGATGCCGTTGCGCAGGCTCAGGACCGATTCGCCGGGCCGGGCCTTGCGGTAGAATACGAAGATTTCACGCTGCAACTCGCGCAGAATGGACATGGCGCGTTCCATGCGCCGCACCGTGCGCGACAGGCCAACGTAGTTCCACATCGTGTACTGAATCGAGAGCCAGTCCTGGACAATCAGGGCCGGGTCCACCGGTTCGCTCTGGGCGACGAAGGGGCGGATGGGGGGAATTTCGATGCGCGACGCCTTCGAAAGCGCCGTCTCGGAGGCTTTCGAACCCGCCTGCCACCCCCACAGAAGCCCCTCGAGCAGCGACGTGCTGGCCAGGCGGTTCGCGCCGTGGAGACCCGTACAGGACACCTCGCCCACCGCGCGCAGCCGCGCGATGTTGGTGCAGCCGTTCAGGTCGGCGGCCACGCCGCCGCACGAGTAGTGTTCGGCGGGCACCACGGGGATCAGGTCCGACGTGATGTCAATGTGGAACTGTTTACAGGTCTGGTAAATGTTCGGGAACCGGTTGCGGGTCCACTCGGCGTCCTTGTGGGTGATGTCCAGATAGACGCAGGGCCGCCCGCTGCGGAGCATTTCGTTGAGGATGCCGCGCGCGACAATGTCGCGGGGCGCCAGCGACCCGAGCGGGTGGATGGTCTTCATGAACTCCTCGCCGCGCGCGTTGACCAGCCGGGCGCCCTCGCCCCGCATGGACTCGGTGAGGAGGTAGCTGTCCGCGTCGCGGTGGTAAAGCGTGGTGGGGTGGAACTGGATGTATTCAAGATTGAGGAGCCGCGCCCCGATGCGGTAGGCCAGAGCGATACCATCGCCGCGCGCCACGGTGGGGTTGGAGGTGTGGAGGTAGATCTGACCCAGTCCGCCGGTGGCCAGGATGGTCTCCTGCGCCGTGACGGTGTGAATTTCGCCCGTGGCGGTCTCGAAGACATAGGCGCCGACGCAGGCGGGCGAACGGTAAATGTCCAGGCGGTTGGCGCTGTGGTCCGAGATGTTGAGCAGGTCTACGGCCAGGCAGCCGGTCTTGATGGTGATGCGGCTTTCGGCGCGCACGGCGTCGAGCAGCCGCACGATGATGGCGCGGCCTGTCAGGTCGTCGGCGTGCAGGATGCGGGGCATCGAGTGGGCGGCTTCTTCCGTGATGTCGAAGATGCCGTCCGGCCCCTTCGAAAACTCGACGCCGAGTTCCTTGACCAGGAGCCGCTCGACGATGGCCGGGCCGTTTTCGGCGAGGAACTGAACCGCCGCCGGGTGGCAGAGGCCCGCGCCCGCCTGCAGGATGTCCTCGGCCAGTTGAGTCGAGGAATCATTGACGCCCCGGGTGACAATGCCCCCCTGGGCGTAAGCCGTGTTACTGTCGAGTGGATCGTTCGAGCCGGTGATGAGCAGGACGCTTGCGCCGTTGCGGGCGGCGGCCAGTGCCGCCGAACACCCGGCGATGCCCGTGCCGATAACGAGAATGTCGGTTTGCCAGTCCATGCGTGTGTGCTGATGCCTCGCGGTCTGTCTTAAATACCGCCCCGCTCCCTCGGTCTCCGGAGAAGCGAAATTCGGCGGTTTCTACTCCTCTGTTATAGCACGGGCCCCCGGCGCTTGAAAGAAAAAGTGCCGGTTTTCAGGAATTTGTGAAGGCCGCCTCCCCTCTCAGGCGCCGAGGCGGTTCTCCGCGACCCCGAGTCTCGGCGCGACAGCCTTACTTTCATCTTCGTTCCCGCCAAGGCAACCACCCCCCGGCGACATTCTCTGTTTTCCTCCATACAATTTATGTGCCAGACAAAGATTTCTTCAAACTCCCGACCCCTCGGATTCTCGTTCAAATGGCTTCCCGGCTCGGAAGCGGGGTTTCGGCCTGAATTGGGTGAGCTTGAAGAATGCGGGATTGTCGCTTTTTCCCGACCCCTCCCTTCCCCTTGAAGAATCGCCCTAAAGAATTGGGATTTCACGATTTGGCGGGCCGCGATAACACGGCGAGGGAAGAGGGGTACGAGGAATCCGACGGAGTTTCCCGAGGGGGGGACCGACCCGGATCGGAAAACAAACGGATCGGTTCCATGTTCTGGCAAACCTTTTGCAACAGGACAGGACGGGCCCGGCGAAAAACCCCGCGATTTTCCTTGTGTGAGGCGTGGGACAGGAGTATCCCCCTTGTTGGGCCAAAAAATTGTTGCGGGAGGGCAATCGGAAACACCATGACTCTTCAGAAGGATATCCGGGCAAAACTGACTCCGTCTTTCTGGACGTTGAACGTCACTCAGTTTCTCAGCGCCATGAACGACAACGCGTTCCGGTTCCTGCTGAGCCTGGCTCTGGTGGGGCACTTCAGCAACCCCGCCGATCCGGCCGTGGGCCAGCAGGAATGGCCGCTCTATGTCGCCGGGTTTATCTTCGCCCTGCCGTTCATCCTCTTCTCGTCGTCGGCGGGGATTCTGGCGGACCGCTTCAGCAAATCGCGCCTGATTGTGCTTTTCAACGCCGTGGCGGTGGGGGCGATGCTCCTGGCCATCCCGGCGTTCCTGAGCAACAGCGCCGCTCTGCTCTACCTCGTCCTGTTCCTGATGCTCACGCACAGCGCATTCTTCTCGCCGTGCAAACTGGGCATTCTGCCGGAAATCGTCCC
>DAOPYU010000284.1:0-6100 GCA_035353095.1 Candidatus Sumerlaeota bacterium
GCGGAACAGACATTTTTGACCACGAAAGTCCTGGCGCAGCGGAGCCGCAACCAAAATGTAAACCACGAAAGACACGAAACACTCGAAAACCGCGTTTTTCGTGTCCTTCGTGCCTTTCGTGGTTAAAGCATCGGTTCCTGCATCGCTCTTTTGTACTGGGAGAAAACGTCGCAGCTTGCGTTGATTCTGCGAGATAGCCGTACGAAAACAGCGCTCTTTCGTTTGTTTCGTGGTTTACCGTCCGGTTGCGGTTCCGTTGCGTCTTCTATTGTCCGGAGACCGGTTTTGAGGTGTCCCCTTTTTGTTCTTCTTTCTTCAGGGGGGAGGGGGAGGCTTTTTTCTCTGTCTCGGGCTGGGGGGCTTCCTTGAAGACGTCCACCACGACCGCCTTGACCTGCGCGATCTTGTCGGGCGCCACTTCCAGGCTGGCGCGCACGGGGCGGGTCGTGTTGGGTTCCAGCTGCGTCACGAAGGTATTTACGGTGTCCAGAATCTTTCCCCCTTTGTCAGAGGCGGTGACTTCTATTACGACGAGACCGAAAGATTCGGACGTGGGGTTGGTGAGGGTTCCCTGGGCCAGGGTGAGGCCGGCCGCTTTGCCGGCGTTACAGGTGAAGGGCTGGAATGTGAAGGTCGGACGGTTGGACGCGTCCATCGCCGGTTTGGCCTTCTCTTTCTGCATCTGGGCGATCTGCTGTTGCAGTTTTCCGGTCTTTTCGAGGGCCTGGGTGTTTTCGGTCGTCAGGCGCGCATTTTCGTTCTGGAGACGGGTGAGTTCGGCCTGTTGCGCCGGGTCGGGCGTGGGGGCCTGTTGGGGTTGCATGAGGCTCTTTCGGTAGGTCTCGGTTTCCTTGCGCGCTTCTTCCGTTTTCTTGCGTTCTTCTTCCACGAGGGTGGTGAGGCGCGCGATTTCGGACTTGAGTTCGGTGACTTCCCCCTCCTTCTTGGTGACCGTGTCCTGGACCTGGCTGGTTCGGCTTTCGTCCGCGTCGAGGTAGCGGACCTGCTGGGCCGGGACGGTCACTTTCCCCGCGGCGGTGAGGAGCGTGAACTTGCTGCCGTCGAAGGTGACGCGCCGGGCTTCGATTTTCACTCCGTCGTTTTGTTCCACCTGAATGGCCCGGACGCTCGGAACGCCCAGCAACACGGTGGCGAGGAGAAAAAGTCGGAAGAACGGATGGGGTGTGGGGCCTGAAAACATGAGATCACTCCTGTGAGGGTTGAGTTTCCGAAAGGGGCGTGGGGCCGCTTTCGGGACGGGGACTGGATAAATCGGGCGGGTTCGAATCGCTCGGGGACAGATTGAACAACGGCAGGTCGGAATCCGTTTCGGGTTCGCTGAAGTTCGAGACCGACACGCCGACCAGACGGACCGGCCGCCGGTGCGCCTCGGTCCGATCGAGGAGGCTCAGGGCGACGCTGGTGATCTCCCGGGCGGCGCGCATCGGGCGCGGGTAGCTTTCCTGCCGACTCACGAGATCGAAGTTGGCGTAGCGGACCTTGATGGTGACGGTTTTGGCGTACAGGTTTTCCTCTTCGAGGTACTGGGCCACTTTCTCGGCCTGATCGGTCAGGGTCTGGCGCAGGATTCCGAGGTCCGCCACGTCGCGGTCGAAGGTCTTTTCCGTACCGAACGATTTACGTTCATATTCGGTGACGATCGGGCTGGGGTCCAGGCCCCGGGCGTAGTCGTAGAGCCGTTCGCCCCACTTCCCGAACATCGAGTCGAGCATTTCGTGGTTCTGTCGGCGCAGGTCGGCGATGGTTTTGACTCCGGCCTGGTTCAGTTTGCGCTGGCTGACGTGGCCGACTCCCGGGATGCGGCCGACGTCGAGCGGGGCCAGAAAGTCGAGCACTTCCGCCTGTCTGACCAGTACCAGCGCCTGGGGCTTGCGCAGGTCCGAGGCGATCTTCGAGATGAACTTGCACGGCGCGATGCCGACCGAACACCACAGGCCGAACCGCTCGTGGATGCCCGTCTGCATCGCGCGGGCCACCTCGAACGCCGCCTCGTCGCTCGACGCCAGCGCGCTGATGTCCAGGTACGCCTCGTCTATCGAGGTCTCTTCGATCTGGTCGGTGAACTCACGCAGGTAGGTGAAGATGGCCGTGGAGAGTTCCACATAGCGTCCCATGCGGGGGCGGACACAAAGGGCCTGGGGACAGAGTTCCTGGGCGCGGCGCATCGGCATGGCCGAGTGGATGCCGAACTTGCGCGCCGGGTAGGAACAGGCGGCCACTACACTGCGCGGTCCCGATCCGCCGACCAGCAGGGGTTTGCC
The DNA here is from genome assembly GCA_035353095.1 of Candidatus Sumerlaeota bacterium. Classification (GTDB taxonomy): domain Bacteria; phylum Sumerlaeota; class Sumerlaeia; order UBA8349; family UBA8349; genus DAOPYU01. The sequence goes on from DAOPYU010000284.1 coordinate 2,283, forward strand.
CGCGAGCGAGGGTTGGTCGAGGGCTTCGACCGAGGCGAAGAATGCGTCCATGTCGAGGTGAAGAATCCGTCGTTCCATCGCGCCATTATCGGGAGCGGGGGCGGGCGGCGCAAAGGAAAAAGTGCGGAAAGTGCGGGGGAGTGACCCTGCGGGGGTGTTCGTCATTCTCTGGAGGTGGACGTTTCGTCCAGGAACCGGGGTCCCCGCGCCTCGAAGAAGCGTCGCCGTGGGCCGGGAAAGTATCGGAACCAGGCGCGGTCGTAGATTTCTTTCCGCGTGACAAAACAGGCGTCTTCCCAGCCTTTGACGATGACGCCGGGGGCGCCGAATTCCGGGATCTCGCCGGAGATTCCGTTGAGTTGGTTGATGAACCCGGCGTCCTTCGCCCGGGCTGAAATCAGGACCAGGTATTTCCCTTTGGGACAGGTCAGTTTGAACTCTTTGAAGGTCTGGCCGGAGAGCAGCGGGTAGTATGCCGGGGAAAGGGGACGCCCATTGACCGTGTAACGATTATCCTTGTATTCGAGTGTTTCTCCCTCGACCGCCATCACGCGCTCCCAACCGTTCAGGGGGTTTACGAGATAAAGAGGGGTATCGAGACTTCCATCCTGGCGCTCGATGGAGTACTGGGGTGGGTCGTAGCGAACCACGTCACCGGGGTGGGGGGAGCGGAAGAAGTAGGAGAATCGTTCCCCGCAGATGGCGTCCCCTGTGTCGAGCGCGGGTCTCATGTAATCGCTCTCGACGTGGAAGAGGCTGAAGAGGGGCCACCCGACCCAGCTCATGATCGCGCAGACGGTGCCGATGACCCCCAGCGCGAAGAACGGATAGGTCAGGAGGGCGAGCCGGTTGCGGAAGGTGAAGATCTGGCCGTTGATTTCGGCGGCGGTGGTCAGCGCGTCACTGTACGAGAAGAACAGGACACAGAGGGTGGCGCAGACCAGCAGGGTACCCACGTAGGCGGCGGTCATATATTGAAGGGTGAGTGTCAGGACGCAAACAAACGCCACGAGAAGATAGAGTGCCTTGCGCGGCTGGTGGTTGTAGAGTTGGCCGATTCCCGGCGCCAGGCCGAGGAAGCCCGCCCACAGGTAGAAACGATGGGGGAGCCCGGTCGGGACGGGGAATTCAAAGAGGGCGCGAACCCGGCGGCTCAGGCGGTTGGAGAAGCGTCCGCTCCAGGCACGCAGGTCCGGGCCGTTTCGGAGGGGGATTTCTCCCTGGGGCGCGATGTCGGGCTGGTGGGTCAGCAGGGCTTTGCACTTCAGGCAGCGCTCGCGCGTGTCCAGGTTATTGAATCCGCAGACAGGGCATTTCAGCATGATGGAAACGACTTTCTTCCAGAGTGTCTGATTCTGATGGGGGACTCACGGTATTTCGGGGGTACTGCTCGATAGTTCTTCCTGTTCCAACTATGGGGTAAGTGCCTCTTGAAGTCAAGCGTTTCGAGAGGAAAGGGAATGATGGACAAGGGACACGGGATAAATGATAATAGGAGGGAATCGGGTCGGCAGGTTTCCCGGGCTGGAAGGGATGGACAAGGGACGGATGATGGAAGAGAAACGGATCGTGGTGGTGGGGGGAGGCGCTTCGGGGCTGGTGGCGGCGATTGTCGCGGCTCGGCTAGGGGCGCCGGTGCTGGTCATCGAGCGGATGCAGCGGGTGGGCAAGAAGATTCTGGCGACGGGGAACGGGCGGTGCAATCTGGCCAACCGTTTTCTCTCGCTGGATCGCTATCATAGCTCGGATCGCGGGTTTGTGGAACGGGTTCTGGGCCGGTTCGGGCTGGAACAGACGTTGGATTTCTTCCGGGAATTGGGAGTGGAGACCCGGGAGGAAGAGGACGGCAAACTCTTCCCCCTGTGTGGACAGGCGTCGAGTGTGCTGGATGTCCTGCGGTACGAACTCGACCGCCTGGGGGTGGAAACCCTCTGCGATGTCCGCGTCCAGAGTGTGGAAGCGGGTTCACGCGGGCTTTCGTGTGTTTGTACGGATGGCCAGATACTCCCATGCGGGCGGGTGATTGTGGCGACGGGGGGAAAATCGTCGCCCAATCTGGGGTCCAATGGAGGGGGATACAAGATCGCGCAGGGGTTGGGACACCGGGTCGTAGAACCGTTTCCCGCCCTGGTTCCAATCCACCTTAACGCGCCTTTTCTCAAACGTCTATCGGGTCTCAAGGTGGAGGGAGGAGTGTGTGCCAGGGTGCGGGGGGAATCCCGGCGGACTGAGGCGGGGGAATTGCTTTTTACCGATTATGGGATTTCCGGTCCGCCGATTCTCCAGGTCAGTCGGCTTTTCTCTCAGGCGGCCATCTGCGGATGGGAGGCGGCGGTGGAACTGGACCTGTTTCCCCGGTGGAGCGAGGTGGATCTGGCCGAACGGCTGGCCCGGCGGTTCCAGGAACAGGCCGGGAAGCCGCTCGAGTTCAGTTTTGTCGGGTTCCTTCATAAAAGACTGGTTCCTGTGGTGTTAAAGGAGTCCGGAATCGAATCGAAAGGGCCGTGTGAGCGGCTCGAGCCTGCGGCGGTGAAGCGGTTGGCCGCCCTGTTGAAGGGGTGGAAAATCCCGGTCACGGGCACCGAGTCGTGGATGCATTCGCAGGTGACGGCCGGGGGGGTGGAGTTGAGCGAGGTGGAGGCGGACACACTGGAATCGCGTCTGGCGCGGGGGGTGTATTTTGCGGGGGAAGCGCTGGATGTGGACGGCGATTGCGGGGGCTTCAATCTGCAATGGGCCTGGTCGTCCGGGCAGGTGGCGGGGACGGCGGCTGCGCGGTCCGTCTTATCAAATTCTCTATAGGCGTCTTATTATATAAGGAATAGTAACGGTGTTACGTCTTCAGAATATTACTCTGGATTTTCGACATTCCGACGAGGCGTTGTGGCGGGCGATTCTCCTGCAATTGGGAATCGAACCCCATGATCTGTTATCCTTTCGTATTTGTAAAAAATCCATTGATGCCAGAAAAAGAAGCCACATTCAGTTTATTTATCAGGTTGACGCTGAGGTTCTCGGTGAGGTTTCAATTTTAGCCCGTCTGGGCGGCGCCAGCCCGGTGAAGCCGGTTCCCGATGAGTCGTACCGGATGCCCGAGCGTGTGCCGGAGCGGGCTGTTGGGGACAGTCCCGGAAAGGCGCGGCCGATTGTTGTCGGAGCGGGGCCCTGCGGGTTGTTTACGGCGTTGTTGCTGGCCCAGGTGGGGTTGCGGCCGCTCCTGCTCGATCGGGGCAAGTCGGCTCTGGAGCGGGTGCGCGATGTGGCGCATTTCTGGGAAACCGGTCAGTTGGACCCCGAGTCGAATGTCCAGTTTGGCGAAGGAGGCGCGGGAACCTTTTCGGATGGGAAACTGACGACCCAGATCAAGGAGCGGGGGAACCGGATCCGGAAGGTTCTCGATGAATTGATCCGGGCGGGGGCGCCGCCGGAAATCGCCTACGAAGCCAAGCCGCACCTCGGGACCGACCTGCTGGTGGGCGTGGTGACGCGTCTGCGTCAGGCGATCGAGGCGTATGGAGGCGAGGTCCGGTTTGGGGCGCATGTCACGGGGTTGCTGATACGAGAGGGACAGGTTCGGGGCGTTCGACTGGCTGGTGGGGAAGAATTGGAAGCCGGCGCCGTGGCGCTGGCCATCGGCCACAGCGCCCGCGATACGTTCCGGATGCTCCACGAGGCGGGGGTTCCTCTGGAGGCCAAGGCGTTCTCGATCGGGGTTCGGATCGAGCACCCCCAGTCGGTCATTGACCGGGCGCAGTATGGCCCGTTTGGCGGCGATCCGCGCCTGGGGCCGGCGGAATACAAACTGGTCCATCATTGTG
>DAOPYU010000285.1:0-6100 GCA_035353095.1 Candidatus Sumerlaeota bacterium
AAACCGCAGTTGAACATTCCAGCCACGGCTTTCCTTTCAGGCGGGCGAGACGCCCTCCCTCCCAGAAATGCCCATTTTCAGGGGGAGAAAGCGGTTCCCGGGAGCGCCAATCTCCTGATGGGCGTAGTCAAATCCCTATTTGACGGACAGTTCGTGAATCCCGGCCGAGAAGTCCTTGGGCAACTGGATTTCAAACCGGATGGCGCTTGTGGTGACGGGCTTGAAAGAGGTGGTGTTATAGCGGTCTTTTTCGGTTCCGTACGGGACCGAATTCTCGACGGGTTTCCACTGGTCTCCGTCCTTCCAGGTCAGACGCCAGGATTGGGGCAGGCGACATTCCCCGATGCCGGTGTCGTCGAACCAATAGAGGGTGGCTTCGGAAATCGTTTCGGACTTTTTGAACTCGAGCTGGACCCACTCGCTTGTGCCTTTTTTCGGCCACCAGTGGAAGTAGGGGGTTGAATGGTCGTTTGAACTGTTCGGTTCGAGTTGGTCGGTCAGGGCGTCCACCGTGCCCCCGGAGGAGACGGTGATTTTGCTGGTGTGGGCGAGGGTGTCGGCGGGCAGGGGTTTGGCGGCCTGTGGCTCGCGCGCCAGCCAGACGGTCATCGGTCCCACTCCCCGATGCGCCCAGGCGTAATAGGGGATCGCCTTGAAGAGCGTCGTCTCGACCGGTTCGATTTTGCCGTCCAGGGTACGGCGGACCACCTCGGCCTGTCCCTTGATCGTCATGACTCCATTGAACAGATCGGGTTGAAATTCGGCTTTCAGGGGGGTGTTGTCTTCGAGAACGAGATTGAGGACCTGCCCGTTCTTGTTGTCGGCAAATTCGGCGCAGAAGACGATTGGCCCGCGTTCGAGCGCCACGCGGCCCTTGTCGTCCTGGACGGCCTCGTGGGCGGCCACGCGGCGCACCGGCATGGGCAACGCCAGTTCGACCCTGTCCCCTTTTTTCCACTCGCGGTTCAACACGGCATACCCTTTCTGAATATCGAGCGGGACGCTCTGGCCATTGAGGCGCAGGGTGATCTGCTGGTCCGGGTTGTTGAGGTACCGGTACAGATCGCTTGGCACAACCTGCCCGCGGGCCCATCCGGGGATGCGCACCATCAGGGCGAACTGCTTGTCTCCCTTGGCGGGATTGACTGTAAACTTTACATTTCCCTCCCACGGGTAGCGGGTTTCCTGCTCGATTTCCACGGTCTGTTCGCCGGAGTCTATCAACGCCTTGCCGGCCATGAAGAGATTGATGTAAACGCCTTTTTTGTCATGCGCATAGGCGTAACCCGGGATGGAGGGGATGAAGCGCGCCACATTGGAGGGACAGCAGGAACAGTCGAACCAGGGAGAACGTTCGCGGCCCCGGAAATCCTCGAGTGGATTGGGGTAGAAGAACCGGTCGCCCTTGAGGGAATAGCCGGACAGAAACCCGTTGTAAAGGACCCGTTCGAGCACGTCCACGTACTGGGAATCGCCCGTGAGGAGAAACATGCGGTGGCTCCAGAGCGCCAGGGCGATGGCCGCACAGGTCTCATTGTAAGCCGCCGGATTGGGCAGCACGTACGGGTCGCCGAACCCTTCGATGCCGCCCCGAGCGCCGATCCCGCCCGTCAGGTACAGTTTTTTCCCCACCACATCCTTCCAGAGTTTGTCCAAGGCCTTGCGATAGGCCGTGTCGCCCGTCAGAGCGGCGATGTCGGCCATGCCGGAGTACAGATAGGCCGCCCGCACCGCATGGCCCACGGCGGTATCCTGTTCCACCACCGGCTTGTGGTCCTGGCTGTATTCGCCGCCGAGGCTGCGCCCGTTGGCATGTCCGCGTTCGTCGAGGAGAAATTTGGCGGTCTTGAGGTATTTTTCCTCACCCGTCTGGCGGTACAGTTTGACGAGCGCCAGTTCGACTTCTTCATGGCCCGGCACATCGTGTCTGGCATTGGGACCGAACATGTTGCAGAGGTGGTTGGCGCTTCGGATGGCCACATCGAGGAGTTTGCGCTTGCCGGTGGCCTGGTAATAGGCCACCGCAGCCTCGTACAGGTGGCCGGCGCAGTAGTCCTCGTGTTGCGACATATCCTTGAAGCGTTTGTCCGGTTGTCTTTCCGGAATCGAGAAGAACGTGTCAATGTATCCATCCGGCCACTGAGCCGAGGCGATCTTCTCCACGACTCCGTCCACATACGCTTCGAGTTTCTCATTGGGTTGCTGTTTCAGGGCATAGGCTGCGCCTTCAATGACCTTGTACACGTCGGAGTCGTTGAAGAAGAGCCCTTCAAACTTCCCTTTCTGAAGGCCGCCGGCCACCTCGAAATTCCGAATGCGTCCCGTTTCCTCGCATTTCTGGAAGGCGTAGGGGATGGTCACTTCCCGGTTGGTCCGGATGCGTCCTCCCCAGAACTCGTCGGTCACCTGAACAGCGGTAAAGGAAACCGGTGTAATGGGGTAGTCTTTCTTCTTTTCCTGAGCGGAAGAGGTCTGGACCAGCAGACACAGAAACAGAACCGTGACGAGGTGTTTCATGTTGTGCTCCTTTCTGAAACCGACAGAATGAGACGGAATTTCTTCCGCCCTGCAAGACAAAGCGGATCGTTCTTTTCTCAAAATATTCCCTACGAGCGACTGGGCGCCGGTGATAGAGTCCGATGGGGTGAGGAGAACGGGTTTCAGCGGAGGATCGTGGCGACCGACTCCCGCTCCACCAGGCGGGGTTTGAAGACTTTCTCAAGGCCGTTGATCTGTTTCTTATGGCGGATGTAATCCACCATTTTCGCACCGACGAAATGGCCCACATCGTAAATCGAGTAACTGATGGTGGTCAGGGGGGGGCCCAGAACCGAGGCCAGTTCAATATCATCGAACCCGATTACGCTGAGATCCTGGGGAATGCGCAATCCGAGACTCTGCGCGGCCTTATAGACATCCACGGTCACCAGGTCGCTGAAACAGAACAGCGCGGTGGGGCGGTTCTCGGGATCGGACAGGAGGGCGGACGCCGCGCAGAAACGCTCGTGTGACGAGTTTCCGCAAATCACCTTGCGGTTTTCCTCCGACGCGATTCCGTACGCGTTGAGCGCTTTCTGGAATCCTTCATACCGTTCGTGGGAAGATTTGGAGGTTTCGGGGCCGGCCAGGTAACAGATGCGCCGGTGGCCCTTCTTGATCAGGTACTCGGTGGCCAGATAGCCCCCCTTTTCGTCCTCGAAGTCCACGTAATCAAACCCGAACCCCGGCACTTTCTCGAACGTGATCAACGGTTTGCCGTTGCGACTGAAGAGCCAGATGTGTTCCAGATCAATCCCGCGCAGAATCGGCGCCAGAATCAGGCCATCCACCTGATAGGACGACAGAGTCCGCAGCGCCTGAACCTCGCGCTCGTGGTCTTCGCGGGTACTCAGAGTCAGGAGGGTGTATCCATGCGCCGAAACGGCGCTTTCAATTCCTTCGATGACCAGGCCGTAATAAGGGTTGCAGATGTCGCGCACGACCACGCCGATGAGATGCGAGGGTTGCCCCTTGAGGGACATGGCCATGAGGTTGGGCGTATAGTTGTACTTTTCCGCCACTTCCATGATTTTTTTGCGGGCTTTTTCGGAGACACCCGCTTTGTTGCGCAGGGCGGCCGAAACGGTGATGCGCGAATACCCACTGATCCGGGCGATATCTTCCATGGTGATCATAAATAATACCTGCCTTGCAGGAACGAGTTCGGGTTTGTGTCAAAACCCCACGTTATTCTCCTGTCCATCCACTCGAATTTCCACAAGATTCGTTGCTTCAATGCAAGAAAACACAACATTCCGTCTTTTTCCCGGCAGACCGGGAGTCGGAGAGGAGCGGGTTCGGACTGACGTGGAACAGGGCGGCATCGTGAAGAAGAGAGCCCTCTCTCTTTTTCGGGACGCCGATTTTGCACGTGTAAATTAACCGATCGGCCACTTGGCGTCAAGAACAAATCCCTCGTTTTCTCGATCCCCGGTTTCAACGCGTCGTCAATTTGTCGGGTCAACCCTTCCGCGGTGGACTTCTCCTGGCCGACGGTTCATAATGGGCGTGCGGGCATGTCAGAATGGACAAGACCCCGCAAACATCCGGAAGAGAGAGCGGTCTGGGGAGTGGATGGCGTGACAGGGGGCGAGGGGGATTCCAACCCGCCAATCGAGGGGAATGCGCTGGCGCAGGAACTGCTCCGGGAAGGGCAACCCGTTTGTCTGATCGCCCGTGGATGGAGCATGTGGCCCGTTCTGCGTGATGGTGATCGGGTGGAAATTGTGCCCGTCCGTCCGGAGGATTTGCAGTTGGGGGAGATTGGCGCCTGGGTGGAGAGTTCCCCGGCTTCCGAATCCGGAGGGTTGGTTCTGCACCGGTTGATTCGGTGGGAGAGAGCGGGACGGATCGGGATTTTTCAGGGGGATGCGTGTCCTGCGTCCGATGCGCCGGTGGCTGCCGAACGGATTGTCGGACGCGTCTCGGCCTGCTGGCGTCGGGGGAAACGGGTGAGGGGTGCGGGGTGGGGGGGGCGTCTGGCGCTCCTTCTGCAACCGCTGTGGCGCGCGCTTTTCGCGGCAGCCGCGGCCGGTTTGCGTTTTTATCGGGGGGGGCCTTCGCTTTTGCCGGGTTCCGGGGTTCGAGCGGCGCGGGAACGCGCCCTGCTGGCTTTCACACAGAGGGAATGGTCTCATCGGGGTGTCACCGTTTCTCCTTTTGCCGGTGTTGACGAAGTTGTCGCCACCGTTCTGGAGGACCCCGCGTACCAGCATTTGATTCCCCTGGTGGCACGGGGATGCCGGTTGCATCCGATTGAAGGATTGAATTCGGATCTCCAGAAGCGGTTACTGGCTGAAGAAGACCGGGCGCTGTTTTACAGCGCTCAAACGGAGGGCCTGTTGCGCCATCTGGCCGACGTTCTGCGCCGGGCTGGGCAGGAACTGCTGGTGGTGAAGGGAACCGCGCTGGCCTTTACGGGGGTGTATGCGGAACCACACCTGCGTCAGGGGGCCGATGTGGACACGCTCTGTCTTCCTGGACAGGAACGGCTTCTGACGGACCTCCTGTTGCAGAATGGATTCGAGAATGTGGAACCGGAGTACCCGTTGGAGTATTACCTGCGCTATCGGAGCGAGGTGGCGCTGTTTCGCCGGTCTGCCCCCCGGTGGCCCACCCTGGAAGTGCATTGGACGGCGGGAGGGAGTCTGTTCTACGGACGCCGCCTGAAAGCCGAGCGGCTCTGGCAGGACAGTCGGCCGGGACCGTGGGGGAAAGGCTTGCGGGTTTTGTCGCCGGAAATGGAACTGGTCCACAGCCTGGCGCATCTGACCAAGCACCTGCGCGTCTTGCGTCCCATCTGGGCATTTGACCTGGCTTTGCTGGCCCGGCAAGGGTTGGACTGGGACCGGGTGGAGCATGAAATCGCGCTGGCCCGGTTGGAATGGCCCGCGTGGGTCGTGTTCGAGTGGGTCGAGTCGCGTATTCCGGGGACGATTCCGCCCGATTTGATCGGGCGGGTCCGGGCGCGACGCGCGCGGGGATTGTGCGCCTGGCCCGAACTGCGGACACTTCATGCCGTTCGCAGTCGCCAGACGCGCTGGATCGAGGCGTTGTGTCTGCCCACCTGGGGGCAACGCCTCGGGTATTTGCGCGAGCAGGCCTGGCCTTCGCGTTTTGTGATGGAGCGGCTTTATCCCGAAGCGCACGGTCGTTCTCTGGCGTTTTTTCAAGTATGGCGCTGGGGGCGCATCATCCGGGAAAGTTTGGGGAAAGCGGACAAATCCCCGACTGGAGAATAGAGACTTCTGGCGGTTTGGGGGAGGGGAAGAGGCCGGTCCGGTTTGTTGGGATACTCAACAATACTGCTGCGGAGAAAAACAAGTCTCTCCGGGGGAAAAGTGCTTTCCTCTGCAAAAAAGTCTCGTTTTTTTGCTCGTGTTTGGCCATAATCCCCCTGTCCGTTGGGCGGCGGGATTGGGAACGTTCCCTATCACCAGTAGATTAAGGAAGGGAAGGAGGGTCTCCAGAGGGCGTGGGAGCGCCTTCAGGATTGTGGGTGGGCCTTGGTCGGCTGGGTGTGGGAACTTCTCTCCGGCTCGACCGGTTCGAGGATTTCGAG
>DAOPYU010000286.1:0-6091 GCA_035353095.1 Candidatus Sumerlaeota bacterium
CGTGCCGGACGGCGCCAGGCTACTCAGATTTCGGTGAACCTTCTCACGAATTCGGGGGATGCACCCCCGGCGTTTTCAAACGGTCCGTTTTTCTTGACCTGAGAGGGGGAAAAGCCTATCCTTGAAGGACTGAATGAAGTTTTGGAACCGGTGCGTCGGACTCGAGGATGGTCATGCCGGATATTTTCCTGAACCGCCGACAGGGACTGAGGGCGCTGGGAATCTGGGCGCTGAGCGGACTCCTGTCCGGTTGTCAGGAAAGGACGCAGAACGAACCGCCGGAATCTCCGGATTCGGGAAAACCCTCCGGGGGGGCCGGTCAAAAGGAGGACACCTCCATGATCGCCTTGACGGTGACCAGTTCCGTTTTCAAAGAGGGACAACCGGTTCCCACCCGCTACACGGGCGACGGGGCGGATGTCTCCCCGCCCCTCCAGTGGAGCGGCGCTCCCGAGAAAACGCTGGAATACGCGCTTGTTTGTGAGGACCCGGACGCGCCGATCAGCGAGCCGTGGGTCCATTGGCTCGTCTATGGCATCCCGGCCAGTGTCACGTCGTTCCCGGAGGGAAAACCGAAACGGAGCCTGCCCCCCGAACCCGCCGGCATGAAGGAGGGGATGAATTCCTTCCATAAGACCGATTACGGGGGGCCCGCGCCCCCCCGGGGCCACGGAACCCACCACTACTACTTCCGGCTCTACGCGCTGGACAAAAAACTGGGGCTTCCCCCCGGCGTCTCGAAACGGGATCTCTTCAAGGCGATGGAAGGCCACGTCATCGCCCAGGGACACCTCATGGGAACCTACAGCCGGTGACGGACGGGTGGTTTTCCCCAGCGATTCTTTCCCACAGGACTTTGGGGATCCATCGGTCCTATGGGAGGGCAGTTGCGTTTTTTTTTGTCTCCGTTCTTCTCCATTTTCTCTTCTTTCCCCTTCCCATTTTTCCCTCTTTCCGCGATAGTACCCCCAACTAGCCTGGGATTCCGGGAGGCCGATTCATCTTGCGGGCAGGGACTTTCTGCCGGACGCGATGAATGGGACCGGAAGCGAAATACGAACGGGGGAAGCGAAACATGCGACGAGGAATAATCGGATTGTGTTTTCTGGGAATGCTGGGGGCGGTGTGTCTGGGGGTGACCTTCAAGGCGCACGCCGCGGAGTCGGACGCGAAGGGGGACCTGCGGCCCGCGCGGTTGCGATGCGAATTTCAAGTAAACCCGCTCGGGGTGGATGCGCCCCAGCCGCGGCTCAGCTGGGAGGTCGAGTCGGACGCCCGGGGCGCGGTTCAGACCGGTTACCAGATTCTGGCTGCCGGGAGCGCGGAACTTCTGGACAAAAACCAGGGCGATTTGTGGGACACGGGTCGGACGTCCTCTTCCTGTACCGTGCAGATCGGGTACAAGGGAAAGACCCTGTCCCCCGGACAGCGCGTGTACTGGAAGGTGCGGGTGTTCGACCGCGCGGGCCGTCCTTCGGACTTCAGTCCGGCGGCCTTCTGGGAAATGGGGCGGCTGGACGCGAAGAACTGGCAGGCGCAGTGGATCGGTGATGGCAAGCCGGGCCCACAGACGCCCGAATCGTTTTATCAGGACGATCCCGCTCCGCTTTTCCGAAAAGGATTTGAGGTCAAGCCCGGCGCGGTCAGTGCCCGGCTCTATGTGACGGGCCTGGGGTACTACGAGGCGCGGCTCAACGACAAACGGGTGGGCGACCACGTGCTCGATCCCGGCTGGACCGATTATGCAAAACGGACGTATTACAGTGTGTACGACGTGACGGACGCGCTGCGCGAGGGGCCGAACGCGCTCGGGGTCATGCTCGGCTACGGCTGGTACAACCCGCTCCCCATCCGGTGTTTCGGCAAGTGGAACCTGCGCGAGATCCTCGCGGTCGGACGGCCCTGTCTGATTGCGGAACTCCACATCCGCTACCGAGACGGGTCGGAACAGGTGGTGGCGAGCGACGGGTCGTGGAAGACGGCATCCGGACCGGTTCTTCGCAACAGTGTGTACCTGGGCGAGTGGTATGATGCGCGGCTCGAAAAGGCGGGGTGGGACGCGCCGGGGTTCGACGAGAAGGACTGGCAACCGGCCGCGCGGACGGAGGGTCCGGCGGGCCGCCTCGTGGCGCAGGCCGCGCCGCCCATTCGTGTGACAAAAACAGTCAAGCCGGTCGCGCTCAAGGAAGTCAAGCCGGGTGTCTGGGTGTTCGATATGGGGCAGAACTTCGCCGGGTGTGTGCGCCTGCGGGTGAAGGGGAAAGCGGGCGACCGGGTCACGTTGACCTCCGGCGAACTGGTGTATGAGGACGGTTCGCTCAACGCCCGCACGACCGCGGTGACTCAGATCAAGAAAGGGATGGGCCAGGGAGGACCGGGCGCGCCCGAGAACGCGTTCCAGGTGGACACCTATGTCCTGAAGGGGAGCGAGGAACCGGAAGTCTGGGCGCCACGGTTCACCTTCCACGGGTTCCGCTACGTCCAGGTTGAGGGGTTTCCCGGCAAGCCCTCGCTCGATTCGCTCGAAGGACTCCGGATGAACGCCGACGTGGAAGCGGTGGGTGAGTTCGAGTGCTCGAACGACCTCTTCAACCGTATTCAGAAGGCGGCGGACTGGACCTTCCGAAGCAATATTTTCTCGGTCCAGTCGGACTGCCCGCATCGCGAGAAATTCGGCTATGGCGGCGACATCCTCGCCACGGACGAAACGTTCATGTTCAATTACAACATGGCGAATTTCTACGAGAAGACCGCCTTCGATTTCCAGGACAGCATGCGCAAGAACGGCGGGTTCACCGAAACGGCGCCCTTCAACGGTATGGCCGACGGGGGCCTGGGGGGCGACTCGGGTCCGATCGGGTGGGCGAGCGCGCCCCCGTGGCTGCTCGGGCATCTGTATCAATATTACGGCAACCGTCAGTTGATCGAAGAACAGTACGACACCCTCCGTCGGTGGACGGATTTCCTTATCAGCCAGGCCAAAGACGACCAGATCGCCGTCTGTATCGGCGACCACGAGAGCGTGGAGGACAAACCCACCACGCTGACCAGCACGGCGCTCTATTACTGGAACGTGCGCCAGATGAGCCGGTTCGCGCAACTGTTGGGAAAGACGGAAGACGCCGAAAAGTACAAAACGAAGGCGGACGCGATCCTCAAGACCTTTGACCGGGTCCACTTCGACGCGCAGACGGGGCGTTACGGGTCCGGTGTTCAGGCGGCTCAGGCGTTCCCGCTTTTCCTCGGGATGACGCCACCCGAGAAACGTCCGGTCGCGCTCGAGGCGCTGGTGGACCATATTCTGAATAAACAGAAGGGACACAACACGGCGGGGATTTTCGGGACCCGCATGAGCCTCATGGCCCTGAGCGATCTGGGCCGGGCCGATGTGGCCTACACCATGGTGGGACAGAAGACTTTCCCCGGGTGGGGGTTCATGTTCGAGAAGGGCGCGACCACGTTGTGGGAACACATGGAGTTCAGCGACAATGTGTACTCGCACAACCATCCGATGTTCGGGTCGGTCAGCGAGTGGTTCTACCGCCATGTGGCGGGGATCGCGCCCGCGCCGGACGCCGTCGGGTTCGACCGGATCGTGATCGCCCCGAAACCGGGAGGCGGCCTGACGTGGGCCACCGGGGTGTACCGTTCGGTGCGGGGGCGGGTGCGGTGCCACTGGGAACGCGCCGCATCGGACGGTGGGGATAAGTTGAAAATGGAAGTCGAGATTCCGGCGAACACCGTCGCGGAGATCCACGTTCCGGCCCGGAGCGCTTCGGACGTCCGGGAGGGGGGGCAACCGGCGGAAAAGGCGGCGGGTCTGAAGTTCCTGCGCCAGGACGGCGGCGCGGCGGTCTATCGGGCGGGTTCCGGGCGCTATGCCTTCGAGTCGGTTCTGGCAAAGTGAGGAAGCGGCGCGGGAACAGAGGTTGAACGGGGTGTGGGACGAGGTGGACAGGAGGACGGAATTGTGGGGTGGGTTCCGTCCTCTCGGTCCACCTCGTCCATTTTGCCCGTTCCGTCCGGTTTCCCCTTTGTTCCGTGTTTAAGCATCGAGAAGGGTTGACGGAACCGGACAAAAATCCTATAGATGAAGATTCGAAGAATCCGCTCGGCCCGTTCGGGCGGCGGATGGCCTGTGGTTTGCTCTCTCCCAGTTTTGAAAGCCGGGATTCTCGGAAGCCTTGACGCTTCCCGGGGCTCGGAAGGGTTCCGGGTGTCAAAACGCCCGGAAAACGTCAACCCTTTGCCAGAGGGACCCACCCCGGCGGATGCCCCAGAGACCCTTCCGATGTCAGGAGAGCCGGTCTGCGTTATGAAAATCCCCTCGATGACCCGACAATTCCGAAAGTCCACTTCCTCGCGTTTTCAACCGCAGGGGAAACCCGCCTCCCCGGCCCCGGCCGCCGGGGCCGGGACTCCCAGACCCACCCCGCCCGCCCGGGCTGACAAAAAAGGGGCGGGACTGGTCAACCACTACGTTCAGACCGTCGCGGAAACGCCGGTCGAGGAACTGGAACTGGAGACCTCCGGGCAGCATGTTTTCCCCGCGGGTTCCTTCCTGCCGGCCCTGCTGGCCACCCTCTGGCTCGTCTGGCCGTTGCTGGCCCTCGGCCTGGTTTGGCTCATTGCCGACAACGGGAGCTACTACCTGGCTCTGTCCGAAAAAAACATCGTCTTCCGCGCCGTTCTGGACCGCTCGGTGGATCAGGCGGCCGCCGAGCGACTCGCCCGGCAACTGGAAGAAACGCCCGAGTGGTCTCAGGTCAAGGCGCTTCCCGGCAACGACGCGTTTGCCAGTATTCCCGAACTGAGCGACTGGACGAAGAAACCCGCCAATCAGATGCTTCTGTCTTCCGTACCCGTTTCTCTCGAGTTACGGCCCAAGGGGTTCTTCGCAAGCCCCCTCACGCCCGGGGAATGGGCCAAGGGGCTGCGTTCTCAGAAGGGAATCGCCGAGGTGTTCTACGACGAGAAAGCCGTCGGGTGGCTCCAGCGGCTCGCTCAACAGACCGGCTCGATCCGTCTGGCGGTCAGTGGGCTGCTGGTGGCGGTGGGCCTGCTCGCGGCGGCATTTCTGGGGGGGGCGTATGGCCGGATCTTCCGGTTTCCCGTACAGTGGCGCGGAGGGTTCAAAGCGGCCCTGCGTGGGTACTGGCGGCCGATCCTCTCGATGTGCCTGAGCGGTGTCCTGGCGCTTCTGCTGCTGGCCGGGTTCTATGTCGCCGCCTATTCCGCAACCGTTCTGGATCTGGCGTTCCTTTCCCCCGGTTCCATTGCGCTGCTCGTTCTGGCCGGTGTTCTTGAGGGCTGGATCGCATGGCTCAGTCTTTATTTCTCCGCCCGCCGTCAGGCCTCCGCTTCCCGCCTGGTGACGGTGAGCATGCTGGGGGCGCTCCTCTGGATCACTGCCTTGGCGGGCGCGCCCGTTCGGGCGGAATTGCCCCCGCCCGGTTCCACCCCCGCCCTGCCGCCGGACGCCTTGCGACCCACGCCTCCCGATCTGGCTCTGCCCCAGGTCGCCTTCGACAACTCCCTCTATGAAACCAGCACCACCCTCAAGCCGCTCACCGATGCCCGGCGCGAGGAACTGGCCCGCCAGACCCAGTCGGAAATAGAGAAGATGGACAAATCCGTCCGTTACCTCGAGGACTGGCTCGCCCGCAGCGAGAAGGAACGGACCCAGGACCTCGCGAACCGCGACCTGAACCACCGCAAACTCGAACAGGCCAAACTCGAGCAGACCACCGCCGAGCGCGTCCTGCAGGAACGCTACGAGACGCTCCAGAACCTTCACGCCGCGCTCACAACGGTCCAGACGCAGGCCACCTCTTCTTCGCTCTTCGCGCCCCAGGCGCAACCGCGCCGTGAGGCCGCCCAGAGCATTCTGGTCCAGGAGACCCAGCACAACTTCCACATGATCGAGGAAAGCGACCGTCCCGCCGTCGGACGCGCCCGCACCAAGGTCAACGAACTGATCGAAGAATCCAACCGCCTGGCGACCCTCGAAAAACTCGCCGGCCACTCGCCCGACTCCATCCGCCAGGAGATGGACCGCCTGAGCCTGAAACGCCAGACCCTGGCCGACCGG
>DAOPYU010000287.1:0-6069 GCA_035353095.1 Candidatus Sumerlaeota bacterium
GGGCGACGCTGCGCTTGCCCCAGGCGGGTATAAATCCGCGCCGTTGGCGCTCAACGGCGATTTCTGGGTGAAAGGAACACGTTTCATGAACGCTTCAGTATCCAATCCATCCCGCAACAACAACCCGCCTCCCGAGACCTGCGGTCAGACCGGAGTTGCTGGACGGCTTTCCTTCCTGGACCGATTCTTAACGTTGTGGATCTTTCTGGCGATGGGATTGGGGGTTGCCACCGGCTACTTCATTCCAGGAACGGAGTCGTTTATCAACCGCTTCCAGGTCGGGACGACCAACATCCCCATCGCGATCGGTCTGATCCTGATGATGTATGCCCCTCTGGCCAAGGTGCGCTACGAGGAACTGGGCGATGTGTTTCGTAATGGGAAGATCCTGGGGATCTCGCTCCTCCAGAACTGGGTGATCGGTCCGATTCTCATGTTCGTCCTGGCCCTTGTTTTTCTGCGCGGTTATCCCGAATACAGGGTGGGGCTGATCATGATCGGTCTGGCCCGGTGCATCGCGATGGTCATCGTGTGGAACGATCTGGCCAAAGGCGACACGGAATACTGTGCCGGGCTGGTCGCGTTCAACAGTATCTTTCAGGTGTTGTTTTACAGTGTCTATGCCTGGTTCTTCATCACGGTCTTGCCCCCCCTCTTCGGCCTCAAGGGAAGTGTGGTGGATGTGACCATTGGCCAGATCGCTCAGAGCGTGTTCATTTATCTCGGCATTCCCTTTATCGCCGGGATGCTGACGCGATTGGTTCTGGTTCGGATGAAGGGCAAGGAGTGGTACCACTCCCGGTTTATTCCCCGGATCAGCCCGATGACCCTCATCGCTCTGCTCTTCACCATCGTGGTCATGTTCAGTCTCAAGGGGAACCTGATTGTCAAGATCCCCCTGGATGTGGTTCGGATCGCGATTCCGCTGTTGATCTATTTTGTGGTGATGTTCCTGGTCAGCTTCTGGATGAGCAAGAAGGTGGGCGCCGATTACGCGAAAAGCGCCACGCTGTCGTTTACGGCCGCGAGTAACAATTTCGAGTTGGCCATCGCCGTGGCCGTGGCTGTCTTTGGGATCAATTCCGGCGCGGCTTTTGCCGCCGTCATCGGGCCGCTTGTTGAAGTCCCGGTCTTGATTGGGCTGGTGAATGTCTCGCTTTATTTCCGAAAACGGTTTTTTTGCAGTCCGGTCCAATAATACGCCCGGATAACGGCAAGGAACAGGGGGAGAAACCGGCAAAATGGGCCTTTCTTCGGCAAACGGGACGCGCGCCTTGACAAGACCGAAACGGGCCGATACCATATAAGGGTTGTCTGGTTGTGGCCGTTCACGGGCCGGTCTGGATTTCCCAGGATCTGGACTGCTCTCCCGGGGCGGAACACCCCAGCCAGAACACGGCCCGGCGGCGTTCCCGGCATTTCTGCGGGGAAGGGGCGGGATCGCCACGGGCTGATTATTCTCGACTGGCGTGGCTCCGACTGCGCACAAGGCTTCCCCACATCATGCATCCATTTTACAGTTCTTCCAATGGCGCCCATTCCGCGGGATTTTCTGACAGGAATGGCGTAGATTCCGGGCTGTCTTTCGAGGACGATTCTTCCGGCGATCGGGTTGAGCGTTTCGAGTCCGGCTTGCACGAGGAGTGCGGCGTCGTGGGGATTTTCAATTGCCCCGAAGCGGCCAAACTCTCCTACCTGAGCCTTTACGCCCTCCAGCACCGCGGGCAGGAAAGTGCGGGGATTGCCGCCACCGAGGGCGGACCGATCCGCCTCCGCAAGCACAAAGGGCTGGTGGCCGACGTCTTTTCCGAACAGGATTTCGAATTTCTCAGCGGGCACATGGCCATTGGCCACGTCCGCTATTCCACCACCGGCGCCTCGCGGCCCGAGAACGCCCAACCGCTTCTGGCCAACTACCACGGCGGTTCGATGGCGGTGGCCCACAACGGCAATTTGACCAACGCCGACGAATTGCGCCGCAGAATCGAGCAAGCCGGCGCGATCTTCCAGACTTCGACCGACAGTGAAACCCTTCTCCACCTCATCGCGCATGCGAAAGCGTCGAACTTCCTCGAAGCGCTTCAACTCACGCTCCTGCGTATCAAGGGCGCTTATTCGCTCGTTGTGTTGCGGCCCGACAGCCTGATCGCCGTGCGCGACCCGCACGGCATCCGCCCCCTGTGTCTGGGCCGGTTGGATCAGGGGTGGGTCGTCGCTTCGGAAACCTGCGCCTTCGACATTCTGGGCGCGACCTATGAACGGGAAATCGAACCGGGCGAAATTCTGATTATTGACCAGAACGGCCTGCACAGTGAGCAACCCTTTGCCCAGAACCATCAAGTATTCTGCGCGTTCGAGAACATCTATTTCTCGCGACCCGACAGTCTGGCCACCCGCAACCGCAGCATTTATCAGATCCGGGTGGAACTGGGCCACGAACTCTGCCGCGAGCACCCGGTCGAAGCCGACCTGGTCATCGGGGTGCCCGACTCGGCCATTCCCTGTGCCATCGGGTATGCGCGCGAGGCTGGTCTCCCCTTTGAACTGGGTCTGATCCGGAATCACTATATTGGTCGAACCTTCATCGAGCCCAAACAGCAGATCCGCGACTTCGGCGCCAAGATCAAGTACAACGCCGTGCGCGACGTCCTCGAGGGCAAGCGGGTGGTGGTGGTGGACGACTCGATCGTGCGGGGGACCACTTCACGCAAGATCGTCAAGATGCTGCGCGCCGCCGGCGCCAGTGAAGTTCACCTGCGTTCGAGCGCGCCTCCGCTGGCTCATCCCTGTTATTACGGGGTGGATATCCCCTCGTTCGAGGAACTCGTGGCCTCGCACATGAACGTCGAAGAGATCAACAAGATGATCGGGAGCGATACGCTCGGATACCTGAGTATCGAGGGGTTGGTGCGGGTGATGCCCCACGATGTGTCGTACTGTCTGGCCTGTTTCGACGGGCAGTACCATGCGGGCCGTTCGGAAAATTTCACCAAAACGATGTTGGATGCGGGCCGCTCCTGCTGACGGGGGTGAGGCGTTTCGTGCGCAATTTCTTCACCCTCTAAACACCCGGGTCTGCGCAAGAATTGCGCAGCCGATCGGGCTTCGGCGGGTCATAAAAGACGGGGCAATCGTGAGGAAATTCAAACCCGCAGGGGACGCAACCGCGTCAACTGCGGGTTTCTGTTTGACTGGTCCTGGGGGAGAATTCTCCCGGTTTACTTTCTTGCCTATGGCATATAAGTTGCAATTGTTCTGGGGGAGAACCGGTTTCCGGGCTTCCGAACCGGCGGAAAGGCGGGGTGTTCGTTTTGCCATGCGGCAGAGCGGAGATCCGAATTTTTCTTTCCGGCCCATTTCACTTCTTTCGGAAAAGGCGTCCACCATGCAACAGGATATCCAACAGACGTGGCAACAGCTTCAAGATCAGATTTCCGTCGGCCAACTGCCCTATTCGCTGCCGCTGGGGTTGTACCTGGCGGTAGGAGGGTTGCTGGGCCTTTACATCCGGTTTCTGTACAATCGGTGCAGTTCCTCGCCGTCGGATTCCGAGTCGCTTTCACGGGTGTTTCCGTTGCTGACGCTGGCCACGATCGGGGTCATCGCGGTGGTCAAGTCCTCGGTGGCGTTGTCGCTGGGTCTGGTGGGGGCGCTGTCTATCGTGCGGTTCCGCGCGGCCATCAAGGACCCGGAAGAGTTGATTTACCTCTTCCTGTGCATCGCGGTGGGATTGGCCCTGGGCGCCGAGCAGCCGCTCATCGCGCTGGTGCTGGTCCTGGTTTCGTCCGTCTTTATCGTCTCGATCCATCTGCTGGGACGCAACCGGCGCAAACAGAATATTCTGATGACCATTACCGGGGCAACCGAACCCCACTTCAACGATCCGGCTTCGGGTGTATTTGCGGCGGTCGAAGAGGCGGTCGGGCAATTTTCCCTCCAGCGCCTGGACATTTCGAACGGTCACAGCCAGGTGCGCGTCACTCTGCGTCCCATGAAGCCCCGTGAGACCGCCGAGGTGATCGCCCAACTGAAGAAAAGGCTCCCCGATTGTGAATTCTCCTATGTGAATATCACCTCGGCGCTGTAATCGTTCGGGAGAATCGCGATGAGTCTGACAGACTGTATTCCGGTGGCATCGTCTTTCCGTCTCCTGGATGGATCGGCCGCCCCGCGCCAAGATCTGATTTCCCGCGTGGAGATCAAGTTTCCCCTGCACCGTCCCGACATTGGCAAACTGCGCCGCATTCTGGAGAGCAACTGCCGCCGGATGGCGTACAACGAAACCGTCTCGACGGTACGCAGTGTCTATTTCGACGACCACGGTCTTTCGTCGTGTTACGCCAACCTCCACGGCGTGGGACGGCGCCGCAAGGCGCGCGTGCGCTGGTACGACACTCTCACGCCCGGTCCCGAGTTTTTCTTTGAACTCAAGTGGCGCAACAACCGCGTGACCGGCAAGCACCGGTTCCACGTGCAGGCGCCCGTGCCGCTGGTGGATCTGCCCTACCGCACCCTGTTCGAAGGGATGTCTCACGCCCTGCCCGAGCAGCACCGCGCCACCCTCCTGTCGTTCCCCGATCCCACTGTTCTCGTCGAGTACAAGCGTGAACACTTCGTCTCGCCCGATGAAGCCCTGCGCATCACGCTCGACTACGATGTGGTCTATTACAACCAGACGGGCCGGAAAACCCTCTCGACCCGGTTCGGTGAGCCGGTCGAGCATCTGGTGGTGATCGAGGGGAAAGCGCCGGTGGGACGCGAGTGTGAACTGGTGGCGTTGCTTTACCCGCTCGCGCTTCGGGCCCGGCGGTGTTCGAAATACGTTCTCGGGTGCGAAACGCTGGGTTTGATCGCGCCGGGAAACTGAAATCGCAATTCGGGAGAATCGCATGTCGCTTCGTGAACCGGTTCGCCGTCGGGTCATTCTGGGTGTGAGTCTGGGCGTTCTGATCCTGTTGCCACTGGCCGAGATCGCCGTGCGCGGTTTCTTCGGCGAGGTCGCCCGGCCGCGGGTGGTCATCAACGAGATTTTCTACCACGCTCCGAACAATGAGAACGCCCTCGAGTATGTGGAACTCTACAACGCGTCGGACCAGCCGGTGGACCTGAGCGGATGGGCCTTCTTCAAGGGGATTCAGTACAAGTTCCCGGAGGGGAGCATGCTGGACGCGGACCGCTATCTGGTGGTTTGCCGCGACGTGGACGTTTTCAAAAAGAATTACGCGGTCGAGCCTTTCGGGCAATTCAAGGGCTCGCTGAAGAACAAGGGGGAGCGCGTGGAACTGGCCGACCGGCACGGGAAGCGGGTGGACAGTGTCAAGTTCGACCGCCTTCCGCCCTGGCCGACCAGCCCGGACGGCGTGTCCGCCTCGCTCGAACGGATCTGTCCTTTCGTGTCGGGGGAGCGGTGGGACAACTGGGGGCCCTCGGTCATGCCTCTGGACGACTCCTACCCGGCGGGTACGCCGGGGGAGCAGAATACCTGTTTCCGCAGAACTCTGCCTCCGGCGGTCGCCTCGGTCACATTTGCGCCTCATATTCCGGAGCCGGATCAACCGATCCTCGTCGAGGCGCAGGCGCCCCGGACCGCCCACGCGGAACTGCTCTACCGGCTCGCCGGATCGGGAATGGAATCGGAGGAAACAAGCATTCCCATGGTGTGGCAGGGAACGCGGTTTGTGGCGACCATTCCGGGACAGGATGCGGGGAGGCTGGTGCGGTTCCGCATCCAGACGCGGAGCGAGGCGGGAGACTCGCGGTTCTTTCCAGCCGAGGACGACCTGCGGCCCGCTTTTTCCGCCTACGTGACCGGTCCCGTGGAAGTGGGAAAAATCCCCGTCGGGTTCGTGATCAACGTGGGAGAAGCGGAGTACAAGGCCGCGCAGGAACAACGGAGTCAATTGGCTTCAGGAGGCTTTTTCGGCTTTGGGGGTGGTCCGGGAGGACCGGGCGGGCCGGGTCGTAGCCGAACGTGACGTCGTCGGCCTCGACGTGCCCCTGGATGTCGTGCAGCGTGACCGCGTCGACGTCGTCGGCGCGGCGGATCGCGGCGGTGTGGCTGGGGCGTGA
>DAOPYU010000288.1:0-6036 GCA_035353095.1 Candidatus Sumerlaeota bacterium
TTTAAAGAGTAATTGAGGGCTCCGATGAAAACGCCAACGAGTCAATCCGGATGAAATTGGGGGTCGAACTCTCTTGAAGATCCCCGGACGCCCGCCTTTTCTTTCACTCTTTGTTGGGGTTGGGGGGGAGCCGCAACAGCCAGTTCGCGAACAGCGGGACCCACTGATCGGTCCCGTCCTCTTTCTTTCCGGGCCCGAACCCGTGGCCGCCTTTCGGGAAGAGGTGCATTTCGACCGGGATGTTGTTCTCGCGCAGTTTCTGGGCGTAGAGCGTGGATTCCTCGACCTTGCAGGTCGGGTCGTCGTACGCGTGGACCAGGAACGCCGGGGGTGTTTTCTTGTCCACCCGGTCGAGCAGTTTGTTCTGGGCCTTTTCCTCGTCGGTCATCTTCCGGAAGTACAGAGAATTCTCCAGCCACTTTTGAGTGTCCCCGGCAATATTTGTTACCCCGTAGATAAGGCCGGAGAAGGCCGGGTTTTCGTCCGGATCGTCGCTTTTCCAGAGACTGGCGACGGTCGAGAGGTGGCTGCCCGCGGAAAATCCGGTCACGCCGATCAGCGACTGGTTGATCCCGTATTTTTCCGCCTGCTGGTGCAGGATTTTCAAGGCGCGCCGCGCGTCCGAGAGGGGGACTTTCTCCGGTTCGGGCGAAGACTTCGGATTCGGCAGGCGATACTTCAACACCGCCGCCGTGATGCCCCGTTCCGACAGCGCCTTCGCGATGTCGTGTCCTTCGTGCTTGATGGCGACGATCGAGTAGCCGCCCCCCGGGATCACAACCACCGCGACCCCGGAGTTTTTCCCCTGGGCCGGATAGATGGTGAGGGTCGGTTCGGTGATGTCGGAGAGAAGGGTGACCCCCCCGGTTGTCTGTTCTTTCTCGACGAGCGAGTTCTCCTTGTAGAAGGGTTTTGCCTGTCCCTCCCACAGTTTCACGACCTCCTGGGCCGCCGCGCCCGGGAGGTTGCTGCCCCAAAGGATGAAAAGCAGAACCGGTACGACTTTTCGCATGATGGACTCCTTCTGTCGGTGTATTGGGAAAGTCTCCCGGCCGGAGAATCCGACCGGGAGACTTTGTGTCCGGTACCCATCACTTCCTGTATCTGTCCCCCTTATGGACCGGGGGGGTTACATCGCCCGGATCATCAGTTCGGCCAGTTTCTGGCTGAAGGCGCTGGGATCGGGCGGTTGGAGCCCTTCGGCCAGGAGGGCCTGGCCGTGGAGCAGCGCGGCCAGATCGGCCAGTCGCGGATCGTCCGCGTTGGCCGCGTGGAGCGTCTTGAGTTTCTCCAGAATCGGGTGGTTCGGGTTGAGTTCGAGCACACGCTTGACCCGGGGCATTTCCTGACCCGTGGCGCGGAGGAGTTGTTCCATCTGCGGCGTCAGGTCGTCCTCGTTTCCCACCAGGCAGACGGGCGAGGAGGTGAGACGCGACGAGAGGCGGACCTCCTTGACATGCTCGTCGAGGAGCTTCTGGAGCGTCTCGAAAAGGGGCGCGCAGGACTTTGCCTTCTCCTCGAGCGCCTGCTCGGCGGCCTTGCGTTCCTCCTCGGAACCGAGCGTGGCGGCGCCCTTTGCGGCGGACTGGAGGTGTTTCTCCTGGAAATCGTAAATGGACGGCGCCCAGACTTCGTCCACCGGATCGGTCAGCAGCAGCACCTCGTACCCCTTCTCGCGGAACGCCTCGAGGTGGGGCGAATGCTCGACGGCCTCGCGGGACTTGCCGGTGAGGTAATAGATGTTTTCCTGTCCCTCTTTCATGCGCGAGACATAATCGGCCAGGGTGGTTTCTTTTTCCGGGTCGAACGTCGAGGTGAAGGTGCAGACGTCGAGGATCTTCTCGCGGTTGGCCGGGTCGCGGAAGAGGCCCTCCTTGACCACCTTGCCGAATTCCTTCCAGAAGGCCTCGAACTTCTCAGGCTTTTCCGTCCGCATCTGTTTGAGCGACTCGAGGACCTTGTGGGTCAGGCTCTTCTTGATGAGCTGGATGTGGCGGTTCTTCTGGAGGATTTCGCGCGAGATGTTGAGCGAGAGGTCCTCGGAATCCACCACGCCGCGCACGAACCGCAGGTACTCGGGGATCAGGTCCTTGCAGTCGTGCATGATGAAGACGCGCTTGACGTAGAGCAGGATGCCATACTCGCTTTCGGGCATGAACATGTCAAGCGGGGCGTGGGAGGGGAAAAACAGAAGCGCGCGGAACTCGGACGTGCCTTCGGCCTTGTAGGCGAGGCGTTCGAGCGGTTCGTGCCAGTCGTGGCTGATGTGCTTGTAGAACTCCAGGTAGTCGGACTCCTCGACCTCCTTCTCGGGCCGGGTCCAGATCGCCTTCATCGAGTTGAGCGTTTCGTCCTCGACGATTGTTTTCGGCTCGGCGCCCTCGATCGGTTTGCCTTCCTCGTCGCGCGGGGTTTCCGTGCGCTGGGTTTCCATCTTGATCGGGTAGGCGACGAAGTCGGAGTAGCGGCGGACGACTTCCTTGATCTTCCAGGGCGAGGTGTAGTCCTCCAGGCCGTCCTCCGCGTCCGCGTTGCGCAGGTGGAGCGTGACGGTCACGCCGGGTTCGGCGCGTTCGGCCGGTTCGAGCGTGTAGGAGCCCGCCCCTCCGGCGCTTTCCCACCTCCAGGCGCGTTCCTCAGTGGCGGCGCGCGAGACCATCGTGACCTTGTCGGCCACCATGAAACTCGAGTAGAACCCGACGCCGAACTGTCCGATGAGCTCGGGGCGCGTTTCCTTCGACTTTGCTTCCTTCAGTACGCGTAGAAACTCCTGCGTGCCCGAGTGCGCGATGGTGCCGATGTTGCGCACGATCTCGTCGTGCGTCATCCCGATGCCGTTGTCGAGGATTGACAGGGTGCGGGCCTTCGGGTCCACCTCGATGCGGATGTGCGGGTCGCTGGTGTACTTGCGCAGATCGGGGTTGGTCAGCGCCTCGAAGCACAGTTTATCGAGGGCGTCGGAGGCGTTGGAAATCAGCTCGCGCAGGAAGATTTCCTTGTGCGAATAGACCGAATGGATCATGAGGTCGAGCAATTGCGACGCTTCGGTCTCAAACGCATGGGTCTCAGTTCGCTGGGTGCTGGTCATGGGTGTTTCTCCTTCTGTCGTTGTAAAAATGTTCTCCTGAAACGGATAACTCGATACCTGACCTTCCGTTGCCCGAGAGGAATTCAGTGTATCGTCTTGTAAAACGCTTTTGCTCCGTCGGAAGTCTTACCTCCCGAGGTGTTACTCTGCCGGGGAGAATTCCGTCTTCACCACAAACCCGCCCTGGTTGGGCTTGAACTGAATGGCCGGCGCGAGGGGCGAGATGTGCGCTTCGCCCTCCGGGGCATTGGCTTTTGTTGTGATGCTCCGAATCGAACCGGTGTAAATCGGCGACCCTTCCGGGCCCTGATAACCCGCCACGAAGACTCCCGAGACGCCCGACTGTCCCTCGATTGCGGTGGCGTCCTGGAACAGGACGCGCATGGCCTGCGGGACGCCCGGGTATCCGATGAATCCCCCCGTCAGGGTTCCACCTTTCGGTTGGGTGCCCTTTGCGCCGAGGCGTTTCAGGACCGTCGCGCTCTCGATATGCACCGCGCGGATGTTGCCCTGCGCCACCACGCGTCCCGACGCGGTGTCGAACGCCACGCTGGTCGCTTCGATCGAAGCGGTCGGCGCCACAATTTCATCCACCACAATGGACCCTCCCACCGCGCGGATCTGCCCGATCGAGATGGCGTAGAGGCCCGAGCCTTCGCTGGCCGTCGGAACGCTCCCCTGTCCCCAGGCGTCGGCCCGCACCCGTTCGACCGGCCCGAAGCCGCCCAGGCTCACCCGTTTCTGGCGCGAGACGGGGTCCACGTATTTCTTCGTGTCGGCCCGCAGCGACTTGACCGGCTGGTTCACATTAAAATACTCGATCACGACGCCCGATGTCTGGACCACCATCGGCGTCCAGTTCTGCGCCATCAGGATCGAGGTCCGGGCAAACTCGGGCGGCGAGGCCAGCGCGTTCTTCTGCGCCTTCATCTGGATCGTGCCCGCGCCGCTCGCCTCGACGAGTTGGATTTCGTCGTTCGCCGTCAGGCGCTTGAGCACGCCCGTCACCTCGAGGTGCGTCACCGGCGCGTCGCAGTAGAGCGATGTCAGGCTTCCCTCGACCCGCAGTTGCGGAATGGTCCGGGCGGTCACATACTGTGTGCCCGGCTTGTTGCGCGCATTGACCGGCACGCCCCGTTTCATCCACGTGACCTTGACCGAGGCCTTGTTGCCCACGTTCGTGAACAACAGGCACGACGAGGTCGGCGTGTCGGTGAGAATCTGGCAATCGCGGTAGGTCACCCGGTACACCTTTTCGTCCATCGGATTTCCGGCGGCCCACCCCGCCACCGGCCCGGTGAGCGCGCTGGCGCGGAAGCCCGTGGCGTTCGCCGCCGCCTGCACCCAATAATGATAGGTTACGCCCGGCGTCACGGACTCGTCGCGGAAGGTTGTGGCGGTCTGCCAGCCGGTCAGGTCCACCGGGTCGGTTCCCCCCTCGGCGGCCCGCCAGAGCCGGTAGTGCGTGGCGCTGGTCACGGCATCCCACGCGGTTTCGACCTTGTAGGAAAACGTGCCCGTCGTGGCGGTCAGACTGGTGGGCGCCACGATCGGTTGGACCGCGAAATGCGCCGTGAGCGAGAGGGTGGTCGTCAGGGTCAACAGGAGCGGATTGTCCTGCTCGTGTCCCGCCGGGAAGTCGCCGCTCCACCCGGAGAAGAAATGTCCCTCCGCCGGGGTGGCCGTCACGGTCACCGTGGTTCCGTCCAGATAAGCCGGAAGGGAGGGTTGGGCTGTGACTGTCCCGTCCCCGTCGGCGGTCAGGGTCAGCGCGAAGGTTTCCGGCACGACGATCTTCTCGAACTGCGCCGCAACGCGCTTGTCCGAGTTCATGGTCAGCACGACCGGGTTTTCCATCTTCTGACTGGCCGGAACGCCCGTCCAGCCGATGAAGCGGCACCCCGGTTTCGGCGTGGCGGTCAGGGTCACCGTGGTCCCGGCGAAAAATCCGAGCTGGTCGGGCGAGACGGACACGACGCCCCACTCGCTCGATTCGAGGAACAATTTATAAATCACGTAGTAGCGCCACTCGAAGTTGGCCGTGACCGCCCGGTTGCGGTCCATCGTGAGGGTCAAGACCGGCTGGGTGGCCTGCTCGGCGGGGACGTCGCCCGTCCAGTGCGTGAATTCGTACCCCTCGGTGGCGGTGGCCGTCACGGTCACCGTGGTGTTTTCCGCATAGGCGGGCTGGTCCGGTTTCCGGCTCACCGTTCCCCGGCCGACCTTGCCCGTCCGGAGGGTGTACGACGGAATGATGCGGTCGAAGTGCGCCGTCACGGTCGTATCGGACTCGAGCGTGAAGACGAGCGGGTTGGAGGTCGAGTCGCTCGAACCGTTGCTGAACGACCAGCCCCCGAAGGCCCACCCCGTCTCCGGTTGCGCCGTCAGGGTGACGGTTGTGCCGGCCTCGAGTTGGGTTCCCGACGGATTCTGTTCCAGCGTTCCCTGGCCCACCTGGGTGATGACGAGCGCGAAGGTCGAGGACGAGTCTTCCGCGGCCCAGGCCGGGCGGGACGCCTCTTCGGCCCGGAGGGAGGCGTTCCACCCCAGGCACAGGCCCAGGAGCAACAGGAGGGAGATACGGACGGATTGCGGCACGCGAGCGAATTGTTCGGACATGAGAAAACCTTTCCTGTAAGGCGACTTCCAACCGGGTCCCGGATGGCTGATGGTGGCGTGTGTATCCCTTCGGTCATTTCTGTCGGGAGAATCGAATTTTCGGGCACGGCAGACGCACCCCGTTCATTCCCCCTCCTGCGCAAGGCACAACAACACCAGTTTCTATTAAAGCCAACGCCGGCGTTTTTGCAAGTGAAACGTCGAGTTCGGCGGGGGCGCATTTTGAGCCGGGCCCGGTTTTTATGGGGAGGAGGACGTCCCGGACGTCTGCCGATCAGATCCGCTGGCGGACGGGAGGGCGGACGGTGTCCCTCCTGAGCCGAGGAAAT
>DAOPYU010000289.1:0-5984 GCA_035353095.1 Candidatus Sumerlaeota bacterium
AGCGCCTCTTCTCGGCGTCCCTGACGCCAGACACATTCGGCCAGCTGGGCCCGCAGAGAAGCCGACCAGGGATTCAGACGGCAAGCCTCCAGAAGAT
Organism: Candidatus Sumerlaeota bacterium; assembly: GCA_035353095.1. Taxonomy (GTDB): domain Bacteria; phylum Sumerlaeota; class Sumerlaeia; order UBA8349; family UBA8349; genus DAOPYU01. Next base: position 98 of record DAOPYU010000289.1, read on the forward strand.
CCTGTTCGGCCCTTTCTTCCTGGTGCGTCATGCTGTGGAGCGCCGCGCGTTTCTGAAACGCATCGCCACTTTGGGGAAACCACTGGAGGGCTTTCTCCGTGGCATCCAGTGCCTCTTGCCGCCATTCCTCCCATGATGTGCTTTCCGGAGTTGAGGGACGGTGTTCGGAACGTCCGATCCATTCCAGTTCCTTCAGAGCGTTCTCTGCGTTCTGGAGATAATAACGAGCCATGAAGGGCCGCAGGGTGGAGGCGTAGAAACAGATCCCGGCCAGAACGACTGCGAGTGTCGGGAGGAGAAATTGCGGGAAAGTGAAGGAGGGACGGAAAGAGGGTGAATGGCTTTTCCGGTCTGGGAAAGCGGCACAAAACGCCCCTGCCAGAAGAGCAAAATCCTGATAGCACTCCCGGTTGCAGAAGGTGTATTCGCCCAGCGAGTCGAGCAGAAAGAGAAAGACCGCCGCCCCGGACGCCAGCCAGAGCGAGGCGATTGTCCGCGGACGCAGTCCCCACCAGAACCGCCGGGTCAGAAGCGCCAGGAACCCGCCGAAAAGGCCCAGACCGACAAGACCGGTATCGGCCAGCAGTTGGACAATGAAGTTGTGCGCATACCGGGTTTCTCCCTCGCCCGGCTGGCGGTACTTGAGATAGAGCGTCTGATAGCCACTCAGTCCATGTCCGATGAAAGGCGCATCCTGCCAGATTCGCAATCCGATCCGGCAGTAGTAGAGGCGTTGCGGGATGGTATGCTCCTGGCGGAGTCCCCTCCAGAAGGGGGCTTTTCCTTCCTGTCCGATTGTTGTCGTCGTGGTTTGGGATGAACTTTCCGTCGTCAGGGGAGAGGAGACGGGGGCAGGGGAGGGAATCGGCTGGGACGCCTGAGGCGTCGTCGGGTGTATCAGGCAGAAGAATACCCAGAGGACTCCGGTCAATACCGGCAGAAAAAGGCCCAATTTTGAATGTTTTCGCGCCTGGTACCCGCCCCATCCTGCAATCAGGATCAGACCGAAGAGAAACACGAGTCCGCCTCCCACGGAACCCGTCCGGAAGGCGGTATAGAAAATCAGCAGGGACGAAAGCGCGAAGGCCACCGCAATCAGGCTGCGCCAGCGGCGGGATCGCTTCTCCTCGTGTCCAAGTTTCCACGCCGCACCGACCACCAGCGGATAGGTGAAGGCAAAAAAGCCGCACAATACGTTCGGATTCCCGAAGAGCGAGCGAACCCGCATTTCGGACAAGGCCGTCAGGACCGCGCCATCCACCACGTCGGTCGGGTTCCAGATCCCCGAGGCCCGCTGTTCGGCCAATTGTCGGGGAAAGAAAACATGGTATTCGAGGATTCCGTGGACGGCAATGGAAACGCTCAATGCCCAGAAGATCCCGGAAATGGCCAGCAGGCCTTTTTGCGGCTTCCGGCTGCTTACCGGTCCCTGGGCCTCTCCTCCCCGAACGACAAACACGCCCAGTCCGAAGAAGAGCAGGCCGTTCAGGTAACTCGATACATCCAGCAGACCTTCCGCCTGGTTGATCCCCGTTGCCGTGCGTCCCCAGACCCAGGCCGTGAAAAGTGTCAGGACCCAGGCAGGGGCGGCCGCACCCTCCCATCTGAACCCCAGCCGTTTTCCTGTCAGAAAGGCCAGCAGGGCCAACCCCATGACCGCCAGAGCCGTCCAGACCCCCTGCAGGGGCCAAGCCAGGGCCGGACGCCAATGCGCGGCAAATACCACCACACCCAACAGCAGTAACAGAGCGGAATATCCCCGCCGTGCCGATGCGTCCAGAGAGGAAAGAGAAGGGGAGTGGGGATCCACGGTCGGTCTCAAATCAGCCAATGGGAATTGGGGACAAGTTTCCGGGTCACAAAACGGAAAACGCGCAGACGCTCCGGTTCAGGGGAGGCGCCTGCGCGCTGCAAAGAACAAGAATCCCGCGCACTCTCAATGCAGGAACCACCGGACTCCCGAAAAAGCCATCGTCATCCCGTACTGATTGGCGGCCTCGATCACCAGGTCGTCGCGCACCGACCCGCCCGGTTCCAGGACGAACTGAATTCGGCTGCGGGCGGCGCGGTCAATGTTGTCGCGGAAGGGGAAGAAGGCATCGGAACTGATGGCGAGACCCGTGAAGTTCTCGATCCATTCGCGTCGCTCGCGGGGAGTCAGCGGGTGGGCCTTCTCGGAGAGTTTCGTGTTCAACTCGTCAATCTCGGGTTGCGAGAGTTCATCCCAGAGCAGGAACTGATCAATCACGTTCATCTTCTCGGCCCGGCTGAGTCCCTCGATGAACTTCAACCCCCGCACGCGCGGATGCTGGGTCAACATCCACTTGTCCGCCTTCGAGCAGGCCAGCCGCACGCAATGGATGCGCGACTGCTGGCCGGCGCCGGTCCCGATGACCTGACCGTCGTAAGCCACGGTGACCGAGTTCGACTGGGTGTATTTGAGCGCGACGGTGGCGATCATCAGGTCCATGCGCGCGTTGTTGTCCAGATCGTTCCGTTGGGTCACAATGTTGTTGAGCAGGTCATGGGTGACCTGTTTCTTGTTGACCTCCTGCTCGAGTCGCAGACCGAACACCTCGCGCGATTCGACGTTCGGGGGTTCGTAGTCCGGGTCCATCTTGAAAATCAGATACCCGCCCTTTTTCTTCTGTTTCAGGATTTCGAGCGCTTCCGGCTCGTAACCGGGCGCAATGATGATATCGGACACTTCAGGCTGCAGAAGCCGGGCCGTGTCGGCGTCCACCACGTCGCTCAATCCGGCGATGTCGCCGAAGGACGACATGCGGTCCGCCCCACGCGCCCGGGCATAGGCGGTGGCCAGGGGAGTCAGCGTTTTGTCGCCGACCATATAAATCTCACGCAACGTATCGTTCAGAGGTTTGGCCACAGCGGCGCCCGCCGGGCTGACGTGCTTGAACGACGAAGCCGCCGGCAGACCGGTCACCTGCCGCAGTTCCTTGGCGACCCGCCAGGCCGATATTGCATCCAGAATGCTGATATAACTGGGGTTGCCATTCAAAACCTCCAGCGGTGAGGCAGCCCCCTCAAAGGTCATGCGGGCCATCTTCTGATGAGGATTGCATCCATATTTCAGGTTCAGGGTTGTAACCATTGCTTTCTCTTCCTCCTCCATTTCCAGTCCGTCGAGACGGGAAACCAAACCGATTGCGATTATCGGGACACTTTAGCGCATTCGTCCGCTTTTGCAAGCGAAATTGGCGCTTTTCCACCCAATCCCGCAATTCTCACCCACCTTACCCTCATCTGAATGGAAATGCAAGCGGATCGCCCGGTCCGGGTTTTGTCTTGAAATATTCCAAGGGAACATTAAAGCCGGATGTTATCAATCAAGCGGGTGGTTCCAAAATACACGGCCAGTGCCACCAATGTTTTTCCCGGGACAATCCGTCCCACTGGTTCGAGTGTTTCCATCGAGACCACTTCGAGGTAATCCACCCGCCCCGAGCTGTCCCGGGCGATTCGGTCAAACGCTTCCTGTCTCAGGAGCGCCGAGTCCGTTTCGTGTTCCTCCTGGTAACGGCGCTGGATTTCCCCCAGCGCTTTCGAGAGCACCACCGCTTCGGAGCGTTGTTGCGGGGACAGGTAGTGGTTCCGCGAACTCAGCGCCAGCCCGTCCGGCTCACGCACCGTTTCAACCCCGACGATTTCCACCGGGAAATTCAGGTCCTGCGCCATTCGCTTCAGGATAAGCAGTTGCTGGGCGTCTTTCCATCCAAACACCGCCACATCCGCCTGTGTGATGAGAAACAGCTTTGACACGACGGTTGTAACTCCACAGAAATGAGTCGGGCGACTGATTCCGCAGAGCCGTTTTCCCATCTCGCGTGTTTCCACATAAGTGGCGTACCCCTGCGGGTACATCAGGGCGTCTGTCGGAAAGAACAGAAAGTCCACCCCCTCTTCCCGGCATATTTCCAAGTCGGAGTCGAATGTCCGGGGGTATTTGTCCAGATCCTCGTTGGGACCGAACTGCGTCGGGTTGACAAACACCGTGACAACGAGAATGTCCCCCCGTTTGCGTCCCTCGGCGATCAGGCGCCGGTGTCCCGCATGCAGCGCACCCATCGTGGGGACCACTGCGACCGTTTTACCGGCCCGCTTCTGGGCAATCAGCCGTTGCTGCATGAGACCGGGTTCCCTAACGATTTCCGGTTGTGTCATTTCCTGTTCCTTCTTGTGTGTTTCGCGGGTTGTGCCGGAAAGGAGATCAGTTCCGGACGATTTTGATCTCATACTGGACCAGATTCCCCTTCTTTGAATATCGTCTGGAGCACAACAGCCCTTCGGATGTGATTTTTTCGGTAGCGGGTTTCTGCAGCATCATATGTTGCGCGCGCAGACGCTCCAACACCGAAACAATGTCTTCATGCTTCAAATCCTGACGATAACGCAGAGCGTCCAATTCACTTGACGCCCTGTCGGTCGCCAGCACGGTCAGAAGATCGGCGCCTTCCTGACTGGTCCCCTCGATCCACATGTCGGTCCCCGGAATTGCGCGGGGAGATTCCGGCTGCAATCGGTTGTCGCCGGCCCGCCGGGCCGTGGCGGGCATCAGCAGGTTCACCTGCCCATCGGGGGTTTCCCGCACGACATACAGATAACATTCCCGATTGGCCGTCAATTCCAGGCGGTAACGCTCCGCTTTCGGCAAGGTCGGGTTCTCATAGGCGACCTGAGTCTCCGGATGCTCCACGACAATGGCCGTCTTGATCGAGAAGGTCTTGAAACAACCCGTGCAGAGTCCGATGGCAACTACTCCCAGACACAGGGCACTCCACCGTCCCCGATACCCCTGCGGCACAGTCAACATTCGCCTCATTTGTTCACTCGATTCCCCTTTTGCGGATTCCGGGCTCGACGGTTCGGTAAAGCCACTGGACCTGTATAGCGTGCCAAACAAAGGGGGTAAATTGCAAGGAAATCCCACCTGAAATTAACAGATGTCCCCGGAATTCCGGGAAAGGCGAGAGATACTGCTTGGGGAAAACAGGGGACGGAACGACCCGATCCGGCGAAATAAAGAAAAAGGACGGCTTGGAAAAAAACCTGCGGATGCGAAAGGTCGGTACTGGAGAGCGAACCTCCCGTTCAGAGAGAGGCGCGGCGGCGATCCAGCCCACCGCGCCGGTCCGTTCCGATCCGGCGCTCCGTTTCTACCGGCACCGACATATGGCGCCGCTCAAACTGCCGACGATCCGCAACCCGCAGAATCGAATCGAAAGCCACGAAATGACGCGAAGGGCGGGTTCGAACCGTGTAATTTAATTCCCGGCCCATCAGGCGGTCCAGAGAATCCAGCATGCGGTCCCGGCAGTCCAGGACTCGTTCGCGGTAGTGGAGGTAGAGGGTGCGCAACATATCCATGCCCTTTATATCGGCTGTCCCGGAGAAGACATGAGAAAAAAAAAGACAAGAAAAAACACGGGGGGATCATGGGCGTAAAGTTTCTGTATGAGTGATTATAATTATTGACGTTAGGGTTCTTGCTTGGCGCCCTGCATGTACGGGGAGAGCGGGTGGAACTCGTGTGAGGATCGGCCCCGTCGTTTCTCCCGATCTTTTGCCACGCAACAGGGGGGACGTCCCACCTGTTCCCCGGATCCCTTCGACGAATTCGCTGGACTCACCGTACCTGTCCGGAGTAATATAAGAATGTAACGTACAATTGGAGTTGTGGGCTCTGGAGGTAACGGATCCAGAGGGGAGGCGTATTCCGGCAGGGGAGAATTTAGGACGGATTTTCTGCCCGGATATCCTGTTTTTCCCCCCGCCAAACAACGCATCCCACCATTTCTCGAACCGGTCGCCTCAGGTGTCCTGTTTCCGGGACGGGAATGGCTTCCCCCTCGATTAATCTCGAAATCGA
>DAOPYU010000290.1:0-4143 GCA_035353095.1 Candidatus Sumerlaeota bacterium
CGATGTTGCCGAGATGACACATGGTCGCGGCGCGGTGGCCCACTTCCACGTCGCAGATCGGCAGTTTCCGGGTGCGAACGCACTCGAAAAAGTTGCCCTTGTGGTCGTTGCTCTTGTAGAGCCGTTCCGCGTTGTCGGGCAGAGGCGTGGTCAGGAGCGACTTCTCGGTCGCCTTGATCTCGTCGCGATTCACCCAGATCCACCCGTCCGTTCCCTCGAACCGGATGCCATTGTGCTGCCCCTCTTTATTGACCGATCCGCCGAAAATGTTGTCGTCGCGGGTCGTCTTCACATTGAATACCACGCCATTGGCGTAGGTGAACTTGACCTCGTATTCGCTGATCGCGGTGTACCCCCCGGGGATCGGGGTAGCCAGCGCCTTACTCTCAATGTGAGTTGGCGCGACCAGTCCGACCGCCCAGTAGCCGATGTCCATGTGGTGGGCGCCCCAGTCGGTCATCGTCCCACCCGAGTAGTCGTACCAGAACCGGAAATTGGTGTGGCATCGCTGGGGCACATACTCCACCTTGGGCGCCTGTCCCTGCCAGAAGTCCCAGTTCAGTTCCGGTGGCACCGGTTTGGTCTCGAACGGGCCTTCGCGCAAGCCGGCGGGGAGCCACACGGTCACCTCTTTCAGTTTGCCGATCCGGCCATTGCGGACCAGTTCGCAGGCCATACGGAACCGCGTGTCGCTGCGCTGCTGGGTCCCGGTCTGCAGGATGACCTGGTTGTCGCGCACCGCCTTGACCACCTGTTTTCCCTCGTCAATCGTCAGCGTCAAGGGCTTCTCGGAATAGATATCCTTCTTCGCTTTGGCGGCCCCGATGTTGATCAGGCTGTGCCAGTGATCCGGCGTCCCGTTGATGACGATCTGGACATTTTTATCTTCCAGCAGTTTCCGAAAGTCATTGTACTTCGCGGGCGTCTTGCCGTCCTTGGTGAAATCCTGAGCGGCCTTGTTGAGGTGTCCCTCGTCCACATCGCACAAGGCGACAATGTCGCCAAAGCGCATGGCGTCGTGCGCGTCGCCACACCCCATCCCGCCGCATCCGATCAACGCGATTCCCGGACGATCATTGGGGGACACGGGCTTGTCCGACGTCTCGGCGGCAGACAGTTCCCGCTCGACAAACCAGAGCGGCAACCCGGTTGCCAGCGCCGTCGCGGAACACCATTTCATGAAAGAACGCCGGGACACATAAAACGATTTACCCTCCGGCGACAACCCATTGCTCTTGCCTTTTGTACTCATCGAACCAGTCCTTTCCTGATAAAATCGGGTGTCCACAAACAGGGCATGCATCTAAATACGGAACATGGGCTGTGGAACCTTCCTGATCGCAATCCTGTTGGAAGGTTATGCCTGCCGGGATGATTCTGTCCAGAAAAATCTCCGGAATCGTTACCGTTACCAATCCGCGCCTCAGACCCGCAGAAACAGTTTGCGCCGGTACATCCAGAACAGAATCAGCCACTCGCAGAAAAGTACCCCCACCCCGTGCCAGAAGGGTTCATACGCCTTGCCCGAGAAGGTGTACCAGAAAGTGCCCAAATGCCGCGGTAGCGCCTCGCCGATGAACCCCACAAACAGGTGGGCGATCAGGTACGCGGCGATCGAATTCATCCCGATCACCACCAGCGGAAACGCCCACGCCCGGAAGTTCCAGATGTCGATCACCAGGTAGAATCCAGCCAGAAGCAGAAAACTCCATCCGCCGCTGAAAAGCGTCCAACTCGGCGTCCAGATCTTCTTGACCACCGGACAGACTCCCGTGTAACCCAGCAACCATCCGACGGCGAGACCAATCGCCCCCGCCACGGCCATCCACCGAACTTTTTCCAAGGGCTTCCGGTCACTGCTCAACACCCCTCCCGCGATCAGACCGAGGAGCATCGTCCCGAGAGTCGGGATAAAACTCAGGGTCGAGTACCCGCCTCCGTTGTGCGTGAAGGGCTGTTCGCGCCCGAACATCTTCAGATTCAGGAACCACGTGTCGAAGGCCCAGGCGGCGTTCGTGTTCAGGTTCCAGTGCGCCGCAAAACCCGTAAAGTACTGGTGGGCGCCCGCCCGGGCCCAGTCGAACCCATCGCCCGGAAGAGGATAGAGCGCAAAAAACAGCCAATACCCGATCAACAGAACCGCCAGCGCGCCCCACTGAACCCGAACCGACCGATGCGCGAGGATATAGAGAAATCCGTACCCCAACCCGATCTGGCTGAGCGTGTCCTCGAAGGTCCAGTTGGTATGCTCGGAACCGGTCGAGCGGAGAAAAACCCCGAGCAAAACCAGAACCAGCGCGCGCCAGAAGGCATGCAGGGTCCGCTGCCACTCGGGCTGTCCCTCCGCCTTCCGCCGCATCAGGGAAAAGGGAAGCGCCACCCCGACCAGGAACGAGAACGAAGGCTGGATCATGTCATGCAGGATACAGCCGGTCCATTCGACGTGGGTCTGATGGCGCGCCAGAAAGGCCCAGAAGGCATTGCCCGGCAGTTTCGCGGCCACCCGGGCGAATTCCATCACCTCGCCCATCATCAGAAACATCACGAAGCCCCGGTACGCGTCCATCGAAACCACCCGCTTGACCGGGCTGCTCCCCGTCCCTCCACTTTCCGGACCACTCGTTACACCGGCAGGCGTCTTTCCCATACAGGTTTCTCCTTTTCAGCCGACAAAATCCCTCCAAACATCCAGCACCCGAATTCGCAATCCTCCGGGATCATCGGGCAATTCGGGGATGATGTCGAATAAAATCGTCATGACAGAAAATCCGGCCTCGACTCGCCATTTCCTTCTGCAGGAAGGAAATCAATCCGTAATCTGGGGACGTCACGTGTAACTTGGCAATCTGGGTAATCTGGACTACTCTCTCTCAGAATCTACGCAAACCGAGATGATTGCATGAACAGAAAGAATGGAACGAGTAATACCCATCTGCATTCAGAAAGAGACGAACTCGAAGGACTCTTTCGGAACAGAACAAAAAGGGACAGGATAACTGGATTTACAGGATACGAATCGAATCTCGCCACATCCTGTCAATCCCGTTATCCCGTCTGTTCTTTTGGTTCGTCTTTTCGCACGAAGGATTCTTACAAAGGGATAAAATATTGTCTCCGGATGCCGCCCGGATCGTGTCATTCTGAATGCGACTGAGTATAAACCCCCATAACGCAAAGATGCAAGGACGCAGAGGTGTCTGGATGGGGAGGACGGAGCAATCTCAAAACCCGAACCGAAAACTGGGACGGATCTGGACGACGCAAACTGAAAATCCATGAATTTTTGCGTCTCTGTACCTTTTCGACTTTGCGTTAAAATGGGTTGCGGCTTTGCTGCGCCAGGTAATCTTTAATCTGGACGTAATCTGGAATCTGGAATCTGGGAACGTCATACCGAATATAGGCTGCCCCTCCGGACAATCCCGCTTGGTGGTCATGGCCTGCTGCGGCGACGTGCCCGCGAAGGATTCTCAAGTGTCCCTTTTTCCGTCAAACCGCCAGGGGTAAGGTGAACCAGAACATGCTTCCCTGGCCTGGCTGGCTCTGGACGCCGATTTCGCCGTCGTGTGCCTCGATCACTTCCCGACAGATCGAGAGTCCGAGTCCCACGCCCGAGGTTTGAGAACCTGGAACGCGGAAGAATTTGTCGAAAACGCGGGCTTGATGTTCTGGCGCAATCCCCTCGCCCGTATCACTCACTTCAAAACGCATCAGATTGTCCTGGCCGGTGGCCCGTAACGAGATGAAGCCTCCCGAGTCGGTGTGGCGGAGGGCGTTGGTAATAAAATTGGCCAGTACCAGGCCGATCCTCTCGGGATCGGCACTCACCTTTTCTTCGGAAAGGGCTTGCAGATCGGCGGTGAGGTGAATGCCTTTCTCCGCCGCAGTGGCCTGATGGAGGTTGCAGGCTCCCTCCAGGAGCGAGCGTACGGAAACTGGATGGCGTTTCATCTCAACACGTCCCGACTGAATGCGTGAAAGGTCGAGCAGGTCGTCCACCATCGTCTGGAGACGCTGGCAATCCTCCCGGGCGGCGAAGAGCAGGCTGGCTTGTTTCTCATTGAGGGGACCGACCGTTTCATCCACACAGAGATGGATAGCCATATGGAGGGACGTGAGCGGGGTCCGGAGTTCGTGGGCGAC
>DAOPYU010000290.1:4243-5979 GCA_035353095.1 Candidatus Sumerlaeota bacterium
CAGTGAAAGCCCGAGGAACCGTTCACTGGCGGCATTCAAATTGATCAGATGACCTTCCAGGTCGAAAACCATCACCGGGTCCGGCAGACTGTCAATGGCGGCCTGGGTCGTCTGCTGGGCCTGGAAAAGTTCCCCCAGCGAGCTGCGCCGGTATTTCTCCAGGTGTTCGGCCATGGCATTGAATTCTGCCGCCAGACGGGCGATTTCATCCTCCCCCTCGATCTGGGCGCGAACAGCCAGATCCCCCTCCCCCAGGCGGCGGGTGGCCAGACTGAGAACCGACAGGGGGTGCAGCAGGCGGCGCGTGAGCAGAATCGAAGCGAATATGCCCACCAGCGAGGCGACCATGGTCGAGAAGACCATGACCGTGGTCATGTGAGTGGCAATCTGTTTTACCCGATCACTCTTTCGGACCATCGCATCCTGATTGAGTTCCAGGACCCGATTGGCCGATTCCTTGAGGTTAAAAAAGAGGGGAAATAGCGTGTCGAAATAAAACTGCCGGGCCAGTTCAAGATCGGTCTGGCTGATAAATTGGTCGTATTTTTCCTGATAGTCGTTCCACTGTGTACGAAGCCGTTCGGCCGCTTCGGCTTCGCCGGTCTCGGTAATGTTGCCTTCTTCAACGCACAGTTCGGTCCCGAAAATCCGGCGGTGTTCCTCCGCCACAGAAGCCCCCTCGTCCCAGTGACCGGCCAGTTGGAAGAGGGCCGCCGAGTCCATCCGCTCGCTGGCCTCTTTCATCCGCTGGGCCGCCAGGACACTGCGGTAGTTGTCCTTGAGGATCGTCTGCGAGTGTCCCCCCAGGCGCTCGATACCGACGACAGCCAGCAGACCGACGGCCAACAGCGCCACCGCCAGAGGCAGCTGGGCCAGGAGTAATTTGGTCCGCAGTTTCATGCCGGTTCGGTCTCCTCTTCGAACGAAACGATATGGACGTCAAAGCCTTCGGCGGCGTTGATCAACCGATGGAGGGGTGAACGGCCCAGAACCTGTTTCCACCAGGGTTGCCGGGAACGTCCGATCAGGATGTGACCGATGCGGTGGGAATGCGCGAAATCGAGAATCGCAGCCACCGGGTCTTCAGCCTTGAGGCGCACAACCTCGGCGCCCAGTTCCCGCGCCAGCTCCATTGTCTCGGCCAGGCGACGCTGGGCTTCCGAGTCGATCCGGTGCGGCGCTTCCTGGGGCGTTTCCACATAAACCAGAAACCAGTGGGTGTTTAGCCGACCCGCCATGCGCGATCCCCGCCGCAGCAGCATCTGGGCGCGGGGCGAATAGGAGGCGGTACAAACCATCACACGACCGCCTGAAGCCGGGAGGGCTGTCGAGCGCCGCTCCTGGATCTTTGCGGTTGTCCGGCGATCCAGACTCTCGGCCACCTCCCGCAGAACCAGTTCGCGCAATGTGCCCAGGTTTTCGTCTCGAAAGAAGTGTTCGAGCGCCCAGGGGATTTTATCCCGCGCGTAAATCTTGCCCGCGCGCAACCGTTCCAGCAGGTCCTCGACGGCCAAGTCAAGTGTGACGATCTGGTCGGCACGCCGCAAAAAGGTATCGGGGACGGTCTCGCGTACGGTGACGCCTGTGGCTCGGCCCACGAGATCGTTAAGGCTTTCCAGGTGCTGAATGTTGAAGGCGCAGATGACGTTGATGCCGTTCTCGATGATTTCCTGAATATCCTGATACCGACGGTGATTCCGGGAACCGGGGACATTGGTGTGGGCCACTTCGTCCAC
>DAOPYU010000291.1:0-5963 GCA_035353095.1 Candidatus Sumerlaeota bacterium
CTTTGTACCCGTGGAGGGTGTACCGCCGCCCCTCCAGGTTGCACCGTACCAGGTAGCTCAGGAACCCGTGCAATTCGACTGCCGAATGCGCGGGACCGGTCAGGCAGCCGCCCCGCAGGCAGCAGGTTTTCATCCCGAAATATCGACCATATTCCTGCGTCAATACGTCGGCGGCCAGTTTGCTGACCCCGAAGAGCGAATGGGTCGAGTGGTCCACCGCCAGGGTTTCCGGAATTCCCCCTGCATAGGCCGGGTCGGCATATTCCCACCGGCGCGCCTCCTCGCGCAGTTCGAGGCGGTTGGGCGCGTCGCCATACACCTTGTTGGTCGAAAGCAGGACAAAGGGCGCTTCCGGGGCGTGGCGGCGGGTGGCCTCGAGCAGATTCAGGGTTCCCCCGGCGTTGGTGTCGAAGTCCTCGAAGGGAATGGCCGCCGCGCGGTCGTGGCTCGGTTGGGCCGCCGTGTGAACGATTGCGTCGGGCCGGACCGTGGCGATCAGATCGAGCACCCCGGCGCGGTCGCGAATGTCGAGTTCGTGGTGGGAGAAACGCTTCAGGCTGGCTTCGAGTCGCCGCTGGTTCCAGCGGGTGTCGCCTTCCGGTCCGAGAAACACGGCCCGCTGGTTGTTGTCGAGACCGTGGACGGTCCAGCCGAGGGCGTCGAAATGCGCACAGACTTCCGATCCGATCAGGCCGCTCGATCCCGTGATGAGTATCCGCATGGGCACCGTCACTTTCGCTGCAGGGGTGGCGCCGGGCACGCCCTGAGGGGGAAACGACCCGTTTTCGCCCGGCTGAGTTCCCTTCACGGTTAGCCCCCCCCCCACAGAATGTCAAGAAAAGAGCGTATTCCAGAGCCAAACGGTTTGCCTGAAAAGCCGCCGAAGGGGTTGCGCGATCCCCCACAATCGGCTAAACTTTGGGAAAACAGTGTGGCGAGGTTCCGTACGGTTTCCCGACTCGCCGAGAGCCACCGGAAGGAGCTTTCCCCAATATGTCCCTGCGCCCCTTGTCTCTTCAAGACCTGAACGATCTGCGCGCGCTCTTCCTGAGTTTTCCCTACAAGGCACACCAGCAGCGCGCCCAAGGGCTGGAGGCGGACCGGCTGGCCGAGTTTTTCACTCAGGCCGAAGAGCGGGTGCTGCGCAAGGCGCTTCAGGAAAACCGCCCCTGCCAGTGGCTGCTCCGACACGATACGGGCGAGAAGGTCTTTGCCGCCCTGCACGAGGACGCCTGGCACACGAAGTTCTACCCCTACCCTTTCGGTCGCATCGCCCCCTTTCTTTCCCACACGGCCTCGGAACCAACGCGCCTCGAAATGATAGACTTTCTCCTCGAACGAGCACGTGAACGCGGATTCGAGCACCTGACCACCCGCGTGGACGGAGCCGAGTACCTCGCGGCCCAGGCGCTCGAGGCGCGCGGGTTCCGGCTGGTGGACTCGTCGGTCAAACTCTCGACGCGTTTTCAGGAGGTGCCGGACCTGGCGACGCCGTCGCGCGCCACCGCCATGCGCGTGCGTCCGTGGAAGCAAAGCGACCTCGAGGCCATCCGCCGCATCGCCGCTCAGTCGCACCCGATGAACCACTATTACAACGACCCGTGGCTGGCCCGCGAGGCCAGCAATCGCCTCTTTGCCGCGTGGGTCGAACGGTGCTGTCAGGGTCTGGCGTGCGACATCTTTGTGCTCGACCACCGGGGCGAGGTCGAGGGGTTTGTCGTCTATCTGAACGCGGGCGGGTTGAACACGACGTTCGGGTTGCGACTGGTGATTCTGGATTTTGTGTGTCTGGCGGAGTCGGCGCGGGGGGGGGGCGTGGGCCGCTGGTTCATCGCCCAGACTCTCCAGCGTCTCTCGGACCGCTTCGCGATGGTCGAACTGCGTACGAGCCACCACAACTATCCGGCGCTGGCCTGTTATCAGGCGTTGGGGATGCGGATTGTCTCGACGGACCTGATCTACCACCGCCATGCACCCGATCCTAGCAACAAACCTCAGGAGAAGCGCCCATGAGCGAAGAACTGCAATCGCCCTTCATCGAGAAAACCCTGCCCTGTCCGGCCTGCGGGCAGGCAACGGCGCAGCCGTTCTTCAAGTCGCGCCTCTTTGTGCCCGGCGAGCGGGAGTCGGACCAACATGTGCTCACCTACAACTGGCTGGTGCCGAATGTCCGGCAGGTGCCGCCGGCCTTCTATGCCGTGCTGCAATGCCCGGCCTGCCATTTCGCGGACTTGCGCGAGGATTTCCAGACGCCCGCCGAAAACCCCTTCAGCCGACGGATGGTCAAGGCGTTCAAGGCGGCGGGACAAAAGGACAAACTCATCATGGAACTTCTGGCCCGACACATCCAGTATCCGGATCTGGATTTCGGGTCGGCGCTCAACCTGCATTTTCTGGCGCTCTACGCGCAAACGCTCCTGCCCGCCGAGTCGTGCGACACCTACAAGATCGCCCGCCTGCTCCTGCGTGTCGCCTGGCTCTACCGCGAAAACACCCCCGACGAGGAAGGCAACCTGCAGCTGCCCACCGTCGGGGACATTCAGAATAACCTGACTAACTTCGAAAATCTGCTCTATCAGGCGCGTACGGAGTGCGAGCGGGTGAGCACGGGCCTGCGCCAGCGCGCCACAGAACTGAGCGAGGTTTTCGAGGGGAAAGGGGCGGAAAACCCCTACCAGAAATCCCGGGTCGGCCTGACCCGCCAGTTCGAGGGGATTCTGTCGGAAATCTACCAGATCAAGCGCCTGCTGCACCTGGACCTGCGGGGCGACCTCGAATACGGGGCGACGGAAGAACCGGCCTTTTTCTCCTTCCCCAACTACCACAGTTTTTTCGAGCGCCTCAAGAGCGTCTGGCCGTTCGTGCCCGCGGATGAAAAAGAGGCGATTCTGCTCAGTATCGCCTATTTCGAACGGTCCGTGGCGACCGATCCGGCGTTCGAGGACACGGACAAGTATTTCGCCGCCATCAAACTCATCACCGACCTGATGCTGAGAACCGGCAACCTCGAGGGCGCCTACGTCATGGTCCGTTCCATCTACAAGACCGCCTCGGACACCCGCCAGCGGTTCCAGCGTGAACTGCGCGAGAACAAGGAACTCCAGGAACACGAAAAGAAGATCTTGCAGACCCGGATCGAACGGACGGCGGGCTCGATCGAGCAGGCGGGCCAGCTGCGCCACCAACTCCTGAACAAATTCCTCGAACGAGACCGGACCCGGATCGAGGCGGTCCTGGCCGAAAACCCGGATGCCGACCTCGAAACCCTTGAGAAACTCCTGGGGGACGAGGGGGTGCCCGAGGCGCTGATCCTGAAGATGCAGGAAAAGGGCGGGCTGCTTGAACATGTCGCCCACAAAAAGCGCGGGTTTTTCTCCTGAAAATGGACCCGGACGCCCGGTTTAATAAAAAAGTTCCGACAGAGACGAAAACGCTTGCGTTGGGCCGGACGCTCGGGTATTCATTGTCAATGTGGAATTTCGAGTCTGAGGAGAGGGGGCGCCCGGATTTCTCCTCGCGCGCTGGAGCCCCGCATGGAACTGTTCGCCGATTTCCAGACTCTGATCCGGTATCTCTGCCGAGCGTCTTCCGATACGGTGCTCGATCTGCGCGACCATGTTCTGGACTTCTGGGATTGGGTCCTGGGCCGCGAAGTGGAAATCATCGAGGGGCCCAAGCCCTTCATGCCTGTTAAGTCCCCCAAGTCCGTTCCGGCTTCTTCGCCCTCCAGCCCGAACGCCCCTCTGCCCCCGGATACCCCTTCCGATTCCCGGTAAACATGCGCGTTCTTCGGACGGAGAAAAAGTCTTTCGGGCTTTCGCGACCGAGTCATTCTGAACACAAACACCCCCTGGGAGGTGGCCTTCTTACGGGCATTGCAGCCCGCTTGAACCCCAAAACCGCCGCTGATACCCGGTTGCATTCAGAAAGAAACGAACTCAAAGGACTCTTCCGGAACAGAACAAAAAACAGGATAACTGGATCAGCAGGATACAAATCGAATCTCGCCACATCCTGAAAATCCCGTTATCCCGTCAATTTTTCTTCGGTTTGTTTCCTTCAGGAAGGGTTCTCCCAGGGAGATAAAAGATTATCTCCAGATGCCGCCCGGATTGTGTCATTTTGAATGCAACTGAGTATGAAACGGCCCCGGCCACGGTTCTCCTCATCGGCGGGCGAGGACGCCCGTCCTCCATAAAACGTCCATTTTCATGGAGAAATCGGGGTTCCCGGGAACGCCAATCTCCTGATTGGCGTAGTCAGATAAACCCTCCCCCTGAAGGGGATCGGGTCAACCCCATTTTCAGCCCATAAGGTAAGAACAAAAGACTCATTTTCTGCCCTCAACTGAGGTTTCCTGGTTCAGACCTTTTCAACGATTGTTTCCCGGAACAGCCAGTAAGAGAAAACTGGATCGTCTAATCCATACGCCCTCTCGGAATTATCGTTTTGATTTTCCCGACTTTCTGTGCGACGTTGGAAGGCGTCTGCGACGGTGGTCGGTTCGATTCTTTCCGGGGGAGCAAATCGGGACATGAAACGATTTCTGTGGATATTGGCTCTGGTAGTGTATGGATTGGGTTTCGGGTTCGGGCATTATTTCTACACGTCCGCAGCGCGGCCAACCGGTACGCTCGACGAGGCCATTCAGGAACTTCGAAGAATGAAGATGGAGAGCGAACTCGTCCAGGAAGAATCTCCGCAGGCGACTGAGGATTTTCTCAAGGAACAAGAAGAATGGTTGCGGAAAATGGAAGAAGAAAAGGGAAATGCTGCGAAAGAGGGGCGTAAGGCGCAATTTCCGGATAGTACGATTGAAGAACAGAGGAAACGGATGACTATCGGTCGTGAACGCTCTGGAGAACGTGGAAGAGCCTTGGTTGAGTCCCTCCTTCAGGCCGACCTGAAACGATACCGTGAAGAATTTGAGAAGATCTACGATATCCCGCACACCACCATGACCCCAGAAAAGGTCGAAAAGGCGTGGGTCAAGGACCTCTGGTATCAGGTGGACTACCAGAAGCGCTTGCGTGATTTTCCGGACCCAGATGGGAATTTACTCCTCGAAATCCGAGGGCGGGTAGTCGATCAGGATGGAAATCCTGTGCCCAGCGCGGAGATTACGTTTAATACGGGTGTTCTGAAAGGGCGAACTTCCCCACGCGTGGAAACTATAGCGGTTAAAACCGACGAGAAGGGTGTTTACCGCATCGAGAATAAGCGCGGAAACGATCTCGGACTTCAAAAGATTGAAGCCTCGGGATACCGGTATCTTCCGGAAAATCAGCCGATTCGTTCATTCATGGGGCAGTCCTCTCGCGGGAAGCTGGATGTCAAGCGAATTCTGCAGGGGGAGAACCCTCCGGGGAATTATGTCGAATTTATTCTCTGGAAAGAGGTGGGACGAACGGAAAAAGTGGTGGTGCGGGGGGCCAGAAAACAAAGCATGGGGTTATTCGGAGTACCTGAAATTAATCTAGAAATAGGAGATAATACTCAGGTCTGTGCCTATGCCTTCGATCTGTTCAAGGATTGGTGTGATTGGGTTTCTATCAATGCCATTTCTCGGATCGATGAGCGGAAAAGACAAGAGATCAGGCAGGAAGGGATGAAAAACCCCTTTTACCAGACAAAATTGAGCACTACGGGCGATGTGTTGCCGGACCCGAAAGAATACGAGGGAAAGGGGGATTTCGTCGCCCAGATTTTTGCATCTCCTATACAACCCACATCACCCGATGAACCGCGACAGGCGATCCTGCGAATTACGGCCATTAATGGCGGAGTGGCGGAAAACCCGGGGAATGGTTTTCTGGCGCCGGAGGAAGGTTATCAGCCATTTATAGAGTTCCCGATTAGTATAAGCGCAAATGGGGTGAGAATTCCATTCTTTCTGAAATCCCGCGGGGGGCAGGTTTATTCCCGAATGATGGCGAAAATCGATGCAAATGTGCAACAGAATC
>DAOPYU010000292.1:0-4120 GCA_035353095.1 Candidatus Sumerlaeota bacterium
AAAATCATCGCAACCAGACCGGAAACTCGACCCTGGGTGACATATGTCACTATCTACCGGGTTGTGATACGAGTGGATTGGAGGGAGGGACCCGGAGGGGCCAAACCCTCGGTCATGTTCGCTCCCTTCTGTCTCTGGGAGGCGGACCTGAACCTCGAAAACAAAGCGGTCGCCCTGCGCCTCACCGACACCAACTTCGACGGTTCTTTTCTGGATTTTGGAGAAGATTCTTTGGATTCGGGTAACGGCCCCAGCAAAGATCAGAAGGCACAACTGTTGCCATTTTTGAGGCTGAGTTCCCTCATTCCCCTCCTCCCCCTGAGTGGGTATGCCGAGTATCAGATCCGCTTCACGGGAGAAGGTACAAAGGAAAAACCCTGGCGGGGGGCGATCAGCAAGGATCCCCGCCCCGCTGGCAAGGTCGAACCCCGGTTGGTCGCGCCGGATCCCCAGGCAAAAATCCAACGAGTCCGATGGGCCGCCTGCGATATGCCCTCCAGCCTGTTCGATCAATATGCCCCCGAAACAAATCTCCCCCAGGGACGGTACCGGGTCGTCGAGGGCGATCTGAAGTTTGGAAAGGAACTGTCGGGATGGGCCTCCTTCAAAGGCGGTCCGGAATGCACGATTGTGGCCGGCCAGAAGGTCAGTGTGGAACTGGGCCACCCGAAACTCACAATCGAAGCGCTCGAAGAGACCGAACCGTACCGCCCCCCAGCCACCGCAAACGCCTCCTTCCCCACCGGCACGGAGGTGTATCTGCCGGTGAAACTGGTCGGAGCGCAGGGGGAAGAATACAACAGCGTTCTGGTTCAAGCGGAAGGAGGAGGTTCCAGCGTCCCGACTCCCAAACCCCACCTGCAGATTCTCGGGCCGGACGGTAAAGAGGTCGCCTCGTCCGATCTGGAATATGGGTGAAGCGGGAATTGCGGGTTTTCGTGGAAAACCCAGAGACTGAAACCCGGCCGGTACACGGTCAAAGCCCAGCGCGACACCGGCGCTTTTGCCGGAAAACTCGAAACGGAACTGGAGATCACGCTGACGGAGAAATAATCGCACTGCGCGATCCTGTTTGACTGCCGCGTCCGGGGATTTCTGTCGAGAAGTCTCCGGACGCGTTGTTTGGGAAATATTCGGGGAGAGAGACGAAATGAGGGGTGCGATTGTACCCCGCTGGGGGGAAACATTTGACTTTCGGGCGGTTACCGGATAGAACGGACCCGTTATGAGGTCCTTCTGGCGCGGTTCCCTCCTCACTTTCCTCCTGCTGCTGGCCGATTCTGTCGCGCTGGCGCTGTTGTGGTTTGGGGTCTATGGAGGGCGCGCGGTGTTCAACGCCTCGCAGGTGCTGGGGCAGACTCTGCCCGTCCTGAATCCGTGGAGAACCTATGCCGACGCTCTGCCCTTCCTCCTGCCCGCCTTTCTCTGCGTGCTGATTTACTTCCGGTTTTACAGCCACCACGAACGCATCGAGAGCCTCAACGACCTGCGGCCTATCCTCTGGGCCCTCTTCTGGATCGCCGCCCTGGCGGCGCTCTACAACACCACCCACAAGAGCGATTTCGGGCGGACCATCGTGCTCGGTTACGCGCTGGCCACCGGACTCTATCTTTTTGCGTCGCGGACCCTGCTGCGCGTCCTGAAACGCCGGGCGGTCTCGCGGGGGCACGGCCTCGTACGCGTTCTAGTGGCCGGATCGGGCGAGCTGGCGCGCGAGACCCTGATGCGCCTCCACGAGCACCCCGACATCGGGTTCCGGGTCGTGGGGGTGGTGGCCGCGGGCGATTCGCACCCGTCCGCCGACCTGGGCGGGTATCCCGTTCTGGGGCGTCTGGAGGATCTGATTGCGATTCTCGAACGGACCCCTGTTGAAGAAGTGTTCCTGGCCGTTCCCGAAATGCGTGAGGATGCGATTTTCGGTCTGGTGCGCGAGGTGCTGGACCGCACGGACGCCACCTGCAAGGTGGTGGCGAACCTGCTTTACGTAATCGCCAACCGGGCCAAGGTGGACGAAATCATCGGTCTGCCGGTCATTGCGTTCCCCGGTGGACGGCTCAACGCCTTCCAACTTGCGATAAAACGGGGAGTGGACCTGATTCTGGCGGGATTGGGCCTGTTGTTTCTGGGACCGCTGGCGGTGTTGTTCGCCCTGCTGGTCCGGCTCGATTCTCCCGGTCCGGCGTTGTTTCGCCACGAACGGGTGGGGTTGGATGGGCGGCCCTTCTCACTGCTCAAGTTCCGGACCATGTTCCTCGACAGCGATCCGTATGCCGAAGCGCCCGCCGACCAGAACGATTCGCGCATCACGCGGTTCGGGCGGTTCCTGCGCCGCACCAGTCTGGACGAACTGCCTCAGCTGCTCAACATCCTCAAGGGGGAGATGAGCCTGGTGGGACCGCGCCCGGAAATGCCCTTCATTGTGGCGACGTACAAACCCTGGCAGGCAGGCCGCCTGCGGGTCAAACCGGGTCTGACGGGTCTGTGGCAGGTGGCGGGTCGCAAAACGCTTCCCTTGCATGATAATCTGGAATATGATTTCTTCTATGTGTGCAACCCCTCGCTGGCGTTGGACCTCGAGATCCTGTTGCGCACGCTGCCCGCCGTTCTGCGCGGTAAAGGAGCCTTTTGACGATGAAAATACTGGACCGTTACGTCCTGGGGGAATTCCTGCGGACGTTTCTGATGATTCTGGGACTGCTGACCATTCTGCTGCTCATGAAAGAAATCTTTGCCAAGTTGCCGGTGGTGATGAAGGAAGGGCCCCCGTTCCTCGACGTCCTCCTCTTTTTCGCCTATGCCATCCCCGCTGAAATCATTTTCGCCATCCCCGCCACGGTCATTCTGGCCATGATGTTCAGTATCGGCATGATGGCCAAGAACAAGGAAGCGCTGGCCATCCACGCCAGCGGCATCAGCTACGGCCGTCTGGCCAAACCGCTCTGCGTCGCCCTGATCGTCATCACCGCCCTGACCTACCTGGGCAGTGAATTCCTGGTGCCGGTCTGTCAGGAAAAAGCGTTCAAAATTCAAAAACTGTCGTTCGAGAAAAAAGATATCTCCATTCTTTCCCGGAACAAAAACGTGACGACGAAGGGGGTCGGGAGCCGGTTCTACACGATGAAGAACTTCGACAGCAACCTGAACCAGATGCAATACCCCACCATCACCCTGTTGAGCGAGGACGGCGGACACATGTTGTCGCGGTGCGACGCCGGTTCGGCCACCCTGGTGGAACAGAACACTCAGGGTGCATGGGTCCCGGTTAAGCATCCGGAGAAGGACCATGTGTACCAATGGGAGTTCGTCAACGGTTCTTACCGGGAATTCGACCCGGCCCAGAATTACGCGATCAAAAGTTATGAGAAGTTTGACCGCAAACTGATCCCCATGGAAGAGAACCTGGACCGTTTTCTGGCCACCAATCGCAAATCCGCCCAGATGGATCTGCGCGATCTGTGGCACCAGACGGTCATTGAGGCCAAACGCGGACAATCAGAGTACTACAACCATCTGATTGCCCAACTGCACGAACGCCTCGCCCTGCCGCTGGCCACCTTTCTGCTCGGAATGCTCGGCTATACCTTCGCGGTGCGGGCCAGTATCCGCTCGCTGGTGCGCGAGTTCGGGTTCGCCCTGTCGAGCATCGTGCTCTACTACGCCCTCAAGGCCCTGTTCGGGCGAATGGGCAACACGGGCGTTCTGCCCCCGACGGTGACCGCCTGGCTTACCACCGTGCTTTTCATTCTGGCTATTGTCTGGAATTTCAAACGCCTGAATCAGGTCCCGAGGTGAAAGAGTTTCCCGGGAACGGTTCCCGGGAGCGTCAATCTCCCGGTTGGTGCGGTAAACAGTTCTCATCCCCCCGGAGGCAGAGCCAAAACCTTTCTTGCGCCATGCCCAAGAAACAAAAGATTCTTTTTCTCTCTTCAACCGCGGTTGAGCGCCAACGGCGCGGATTGATACCCGCCTGGGGCAAGCGAAGCCTCGCCCCAAGATGGTATAAGACGCGCCTTTGGCGCTTACCGACCGCCTTGAACTCTTGCTTCCGGGAGTCACCCGGCGGGTGTTTCCAACGTGTTTGAATTCCAAGAGGTTCTGGTTTCAACTGCGGTTTTCAGCA
>DAOPYU010000292.1:4220-5946 GCA_035353095.1 Candidatus Sumerlaeota bacterium
CGGTTCCGAGGGTGAACACAACCAAGCTCAACGGTTGATTCCACAACGACTGATTCAGAATACAGAAAGGCCGGAAACGCTTGTTCCCGTTTCCGGCTTTTTCTGTATTCTTGTGTGGCTCATCCGGTCTCGTGGGTTCAGATACTGATTCCCCCGCGCTGCGTTTCCTGCAGAATCGGCCAGGTGTGTTCCGCCGCGGGCACGGCGGCATCGCCAGACGGGGGCACGACGGTCGTTTCTTCCGGTTCCGCTTTCTCCCGAGTCGGACGCGTTCCCCGGCGCAGCTGGTCCAGTTCCGCCGTGGCCTTTTCCCGGTCGCGCGAACTCAACAGGACGATCCGTTCGATCCGGGCCTCGACGGATTCGCGGACCTTTCCGGCGTCGAACGCTGTCTCGGCGCGATCGAGCGCCTCGTCCAGTCTGGCTTCAATCAGGCGGTCCGTCAGTTTCTCAAAGATGGCCCGGCCCATCTTCGCCACCACTTCCGAGCGAATCTCCTCGTTTGTCGGCAGCCGTTTGCCGTCCTTCGGCGCCGAGTCCGAATGCTCCACCCGGCTCTGGACGGTTTCCTCCAGCACGATCTTGCCCGTCCCAGCCCGTACGACCATGAGTTGTGTTTCCATCTCGGCCGTTTTCATCGGGCCCCAACCGGAGGGTTGGTCGCTGTCGCCGGACGACGGGCGTACCAGTGGAGGCGTTGTCGCCAGATCGCGCTCGAGCTGCCGCACCGTGTCGCGCTGGCGCATCAGGTCGCCGCGTGTCACTCCGCCGGAGTTACCGGTACCCTTGCACTGGGGACAATGGGCGGCCCGGGCCGGGTGTCCGCCACAGACCGGGCAGGGCCGGCTCACGGACAGTTCCATCGAGCGCAATGTTGCGCGCGCTTCGTCGAGCCGCTGGCGCGCCTGCGACGCATCCGGGTTGGGAACCGGCCGTCCTGCGTCTGCCGCAGCGGGCCGGGGCGGCACACCGGGGGCTTTCTGGTCCACCCGCAACGAACGGATCTTGATCACCGCCTCGTAGGCGGCTTCTTCCTTGGAACGATCGAACTGAAACTGGAGAAAATTGGACGGTTCCGCGTTGACCGCCTCGGAAATCGAGTCGGTCAACCCCCGCGTGTCGCTGTTCGATTCGCCGTGGGGCGCCTGGGCCTCGACTCGCGCGGTGAAACGCAGGCGGCTGCTGATCCGTTGTTCGGTCTGTTTGATTCTTTTCAGGGACTCCTCCGTCGGGAAGGTCGAGTCCGATTCGAAGTAGCAGAGCAATGCGTTGCCCGGCAGGCCCTGCTTCTCGAACGCTTCCCCGCGTGCAATCATCACCCGTCCCATTCCCTCGAGCGCCTGGGGCATCTTGGGGTCCACTTCCAGGCACCCCGAGAATTCCCGGTGCGCCCCTTCCAGATCGCCCTGTTCGAGCAGGCGTCGGCCCCGTTCCACTCGTTCCAAAGCGCCTCCTTCCGGGCGCGGTTTCACTTCCAGACTCTTTTGGGGGGAAGAGGCCGCTTTCTTTTCCGCCTCGACGCGTTTGGGCGGTTCAAGTTTGACCGGGGCGTTCTCGCTCTTTTTCGGCGTCGGTTCCGCTTTCAAGGGCTTGTCCGGCGCGCTTTCGATCTTTTCCTTCACTTTGAGGGCCCGACCGTATTCCGGATTTTTGGCCAGCGCCGCTTTGACTTCCTGGAGTGCCGCCGCTTTTTCTTTCATGGCGTCCGGGACCTTGATCCCGCGGG
>DAOPYU010000293.1:0-5878 GCA_035353095.1 Candidatus Sumerlaeota bacterium
GGTTATACCGACATGGCGCTGGGGATCGGGCGGCTGTTCAATATCCGCCTGACGCAGAACTTCAACAGTCCCTATCTTGCCACTTCGATGGCGGACTTCTGGCGGCGCTGGCACATCACCTTCTCGCGCTGGATTCTCGATTACATTTTCAAGCCGTTGCAGATGGCTCTGCGCGACTGGCGGCTGTGGGGTACGGCGCTGGCGCTTCTCATCACGTTCCTTTTCTCCGGGGTCTGGCATGGCAACACGTGGAACTTTGTGGTCTGGGGCGGGTTGCACGGACTGTTTCTGGCGATGGGGGTCTTTACGCGCAACGGGCAGAAGAAACTTTTCAAGAAATTGCGTCTGGAGGGGACCTGGTATCTTCAGGTCGTCCAGATTCTGGTCACGTTTCATCTGGTCTGTTTCACCTGGATTTTTTTCCGGGCCCGGAACCTGAGCGATGCCGCGTATGTTGTGACACACCTGTTCAGCGCGAGTAAAGGGACGGCCCGGCATGCCGATGCGTTTTTTGAGGCGGCCAGCCCGATGGAACAGTCCATTCTCGCCGTTTCGCTCTCCGTCACGGCGAGGGTGTTGTTTCTGAAACTGCGCAAGAAGGAACTGTCGGATCTTTTCGCGCAACCGTTCCTGGTTCGGTGGGGTTGCTATTATGCGATTGTCGCGCTGGTGTTCTATCTGTTCTGTGAAGAGACTTCGAAGTTCCAGTACATGGGGTTCTAAGTAAGGGAAGAGGCGAATGGAAGAGGTGGCGACAGCGGGAACAGAATCTGTGCGGGGACGAAGCGGGGGAGCCTTTCTTGGAAAAGGGCTCCTGATGGCGCTTCTGTTGCTCGTACCCTTCTATTGTTTCTGCGAAGGGGTTCGCGTGTTCCTGCCCTGGAAGCCCGCGCAGGATCGTCTGAATCAGATTCAGTGGAACGCTCCCGAACCGGGATGCCGGATGGCGCTGCTGGGCGATTCGGTTTTCAATTCGCAGGTCGGGGGGGATCCGCCCCGGACCGTGTGGAACCGGCTGGGGCATTATGTCGGAGTTGATGTCTTTCCCGCGACCTTCAGTGGCGCCCGGCCTCTGGACATCCTGAACGGGGCGCGTTGGTTGGCCGCGCAGGACCTGGCTCCAGGCGCCGTGGTTTTTATTGATATCCATCCGATGCGGCTCATGCTGGCGCCGGGGCCTCCCGGTGGGATTTATCACAAGTGGGCCTGGGTGGCCGTGCCGCCGGAGTGGAACCCATCGGTCTCGGGACTCGAGCGGGTTCTGACCTATTATTATACCCGTCCCTTTTTTCTTCTCACGCACCCGCCCGTCTGGGAAGCGTTCGTGAACGCCTCGCTGAATCTCGATGCGGAAAAGCGGAAACCCAATGACGGGGCGGTTATCTGGTGGGAACGCCCCAACACCAACTTCCCGAACCTTCAGGAAGAGATGGAAAAGAATGGTCCTCGTCTGATTCCCGAATACCTGCAACTCTATGACCGGACCCAGACGATTCTGCGGGAAAAAGGATGTCGTCCGATCATCGTGTGTACGCCGTTCAACCGCGCAATGGTCGAGAAATCCTGTACGCTCGAAAAGGCCCGGGAAATCTTCGCGCAGGTGAACGAAACCCGCAATCGCCTGATCGCGCACCTGAAGCAGAAGGGGTTCGAGTATGTGGACCTCACGGAGGCCCTGCCGTCCGAGGCCTTCGCGGATGTCCTCCATCCCAACGCCGTGGGCAACGACCGACTGGCGCGCGCCCTGTCCGAATGGCTGAAGCAGAATCCCGCCCCCTCCCCCGCGGGTGAATGAGGGACAGGTCAACGCAGGTTCAGGAATTCCTTCAGTTTTCTTTTCAGTTTCGAAATGCCGGCCCCCTTTTCTTTCTCCAGAGCCGTGCGCCATTCCTGAAACCGCCGCCGGGACAGCGGATTGTCGGGGATGGAAAAACCTGTTTCAGAGCGCCGAGCCATCGTGTTCTGGAGATCCGGCGCGTGTTGCGGGTTTCGGGCCCACTCGACCAGGGGGGCATAGGCGCGTTCCGGCGCATACGCCTCCAGCAGGTAGGCGCGCGCCCGTTCCGCCCGTTCGCACAAGACGTCCTGGGGACACCCTGCGAGGTGAACGAGCCGGTCGGCCAGTTCCGGTGCGTTTCCCGGAGAAAAGCCCCCCACCAGATCTCTCTGGATCAGATCCCGCGCCAGTTCGCACACCGATGTGGTGAGGACGGGCAGGCGGGCCGCGACCCAGTCGAGAATCCGGTTGCGGCAGCCCAGTTCGCCTTCCAGGTTCTGGCGGTCGCAATTGACCCCCACGTCGGCTTCCAGGTAGTACCCGGGCACTTCGAGTGTGTTGACCCACCCGGCGAACACGTACCGGTCTCGGAAGGGCGAGGCCTGAACCCGCTGCTGGAAGCGTTGGAAGGTCTGCTCGTCGTGGCCGCCGATGGCGCCTCCCGTCGAAACAAAGACCATTCTGGGGACACGGGCCAGGGCGGATTCGAGCGCGTGGAACAGCGTCTCCTCATCCGCCCAGGTATTGTACCCCCCCGTCCAGAGGACGATGAAGGCGTCTTGGGGGACATGCGTCCCCCGTAATGTCCCCGGTTGGGGAGTAAACTCGGTCAGAAGGGCCGCGGGAGGCAGTGCGTTCACGAACGAGCCCCCGTCGTTCCACCGGTTCAGCCGCCCGCAGGCGCCCAGTTCTCCGGTCAGGGCCAGACGCTGGGCCTCGCTGCACGTCGAAAATCGGTCGGCCCGCAACAGGGGGGGCAGCACGTAGTCCCACTGACTGGCGAGCCCCTCGTCGGAACCGAAGCAGCGCGCCTGGCTCTGACGCTCGGCCAGGGGATGGCCGTTGAAATCGCACCAGAGCGGCAGCGTCCCACTGGCTCGGGCACAGGCGTCGTTCAAAATGTCGGTGGTTGAGATGACCGCCCGGTAGGGATGGCGCTGAATTTGTCGGGAAACCATCTGGGGGAGAGGGGCCGCGGGGAGATCTTCCGTGTCGGCTTTCAGGTGAGGGGGGAGCATCATCCCCTGACAGTCCGGTTCGGGTTGCCTGTCCCCTTTTTCCGGCGAGTCGTCGGCCAGGCGCAGTCGGTACAGTCGGGCGCCGGCGCCCGACTCGGCGCTTTTGCCGAATTGGACCTCCAGAATGTCCACGCCGAGTCCGCCCCGCAACAGGGCGCGCGCAAAACCCCAGAGGCGCAGACCGGGCGCATAGAGCCGGTCGGGATTCCCGAGCGGAAGCGGCCCCACGCCGCACAGGAGAACCCGCGGCGTCACCGGTTGGGACGGTTTGTCGCTTGTTTGGGCCGGCACCTGGTACGCTCTCCTTTCGAGTCTCTCGGGAATTCCCCTTTCAAGTTACTGCTTGGCCTCTTCCTCGGCCGCTTCCACCTCATCCATCGAGACATGCCAGAACCAGGCCCACGGCATCCCGATCAGGATCAGGGGGAGCCACTGGCTCAGGTGGGCCAGGATCGCAAAACTCACCACCAGTGGGTCATTCGGGTGGATGCCCATAATAACGATACTGAAAACGAATCCCGCCTCGAGCAGACCCCAGTAACCGGGGGTGGCCGGAACGGCAATAAAGATACAGGCGATGATGATCAGGGCAAAGGCTTGCAGGAACGTCATGGAGTGTTGAAAGTCGAATCCCCCCGCCAGGGCCTGGACCGACAGCGCGTTGGTGACCCACGTAATCACCGACAGAGTCAGCAGCACAACGGCCCGACCCGGGTGGTAGAGCGAACGCAGACCCTGCGCGAACTCGTTGATCAGGTACTCGATTTTCTTCCGAATGCCCTCCGGGATAAAGCGCAGCGCATGGAGAATCTGGAGAAACCACCCCCGCGAACGTTCGAGACTGATGGCCGCGATCCCGATTCCGAGCAGGATGGCCATCATCAGAATGCCGTCCTTGGTTTTAAGGAATTGGGCGCCGGTCAAGGTCCAGGGTTTTCCGAAAAGCGTGAGCGAAAATTCCGCGTCGGACGCGATCGGGGCTACGGCCAGCGCCAGGATCAGGCAGGGCAGCAGCACCAGCATGTCGAGCAACCGTTCGGCCACCACGGTGCCGAGCGCCGTGCTGAAGCCCGTG
Source organism: Candidatus Sumerlaeota bacterium (assembly GCA_035353095.1). Lineage (GTDB taxonomy): Bacteria > Sumerlaeota > Sumerlaeia > UBA8349 > UBA8349 > DAOPYU01. The sequence continues at coordinate 4,091 of DAOPYU010000293.1, forward strand.
TTGTCCTTTTTGCCGATCAGGTACGCGCGGGCAAACTCACCCGCCCGCGCCGGAAACAGGCTGTTGAAGGCGAAACAGATGAACATGCCGCCCGTGGCGTGCCAGAAGGGAATGCGGTGCGCCGGACGGAAGAGCAGTTGCCAGCGCCACCCGCGCACCAGAATCCCCGCGTAAAACCAGAACAGGCAAGGCCAGAGCGCCGACAGGCGGAAGGAGCGGAACGCCGCCACCAGATCCTGCCACGTGACCCCTTGCAACACCACGTACAACGCCGCGGCGCTGACGAGAATCCCGAGTCCCAACTGCAATATCTGTTTTTTTTTCTTTGTCATGCTTCGGATGGTTCTTCTTTCCCTATTGAAATGGCCGGTTGAAGAGCGTCGTTCTCTCAGATCTTCCGCCAGGCCGCGATGGCGCTGAGCGCCACGGCATAGGCTTCCGCCAGCGGAAGGCCCGACTGCTCCGCCAGACGCCGGCACGATTCGTATTCGGGGGTGACTTTCAGCACCGCGTCGTCCCACAGGCCGATCTTGATTTCCAGCAGGCCCAGTTCCGTCTCGATGGTTTCCTTGCGGCGCGGCAGACAGGCGCGCTCGACGTCGAGCACCTTCAGGCCGAACGTGCTTGTGTGGCGCAGGAGCATCTCGGCGAAGTCGCCCCGTCTTTCCGGTTCACAGAGTACCTGAATCTGGGTTCCCGGGCGATTTTTCTTCATCTGGATCGGGGCGTAGTGCGCGTCCAGGCACCCGGCGTCGAACAGGCGGCCCATCAGGTCGCCCAGGATTTCCGGGTTCATGTCGTCCACTTCGGTCACCAGCAGCGCCAGCCGCCGCACCCGCAGGGCCGAGGGGAGCGGTTGCCGGTCGTTTTCCCCGGGGCAACACGCCGTGTTCTCAACTTCCTGCCCCACAAACACGCGCAGGAAGTTGGCATGTCCCTTAATCTCTCGCGTCCCGGATCCGTACCCGATGGACTCAACACTCATGACCGGTTGCGGGCCGAACGCGCTCGACAGCGTCTTCAACACCGTCGCCCCCGTGGGGGTGGTCAGTTCCATCTCGTGGGGGGAGCCGTAGGTCGGCACGCCGCGCAGAATTTCGACCGTGGCGGGCGCCGGCACGGGGATGATGCCGTGGGCGCACCGCGTGGAACCGGACCCCAGCGCCAGGGGGGAACAGACGACCTTTTCGATGCCGAGCGAGTCGAGCGCCACCATGGCGCCCGTCACATCGGCGATGGCGTCTAGACAGCCGACCTCGTGGAAATGGATCGTTTCCGGGGTCGAGTTATGGACTTTGGCCTCGGCGCGCGCCAGTTCCTCGAACGCCGCGACGGCGCGTTCCTGTATTTTCCGGGACAGGTCGGCCTTCTCGATGATCTCGACGATATGGCGCAGATGGCGGTGGTGGTCGTGCGCGGCGTCCACCTGCACGTGGACGCGCGTGGCGGTCACCCCGGCTCGGGTCACCGCCGAGCGCTCGAGCCGCAGCCCGTGGACCCCGAGTTTTTCCTCGATTGCCTGGCGCAGGGTCTCGAAGGGCGCCCCGGCGTCCACCAGCGCCCCGAGGATCATGTCGCCCGCCGCGCCGTAACACGCGTCAAAGTAGGCCAGTCTCATGGGGTGGTTCCTTTATCGGTTCTCGAAGTGTACGCTCATCATCGGGTGTCCGGGTTTCCGCCTGTGGGCAGCCACAGAGTTTCCCCCACACCGCTCCCTCAGGCGTTCTCATTCCTAACACAGGATTCCCAAAACCACAATAGAACAGAAACGGCAGGCGGGGTTTCCCC